>NZ_DAIOFX010000022.1:0-17056 GCF_036745535.1 Dissulfurispira sp. | reverse complement strand
GGAAAAGCAGCTTGCCATAGCGGACAGGAACAATCAGCTTTTAAGCATGGTCATGCTGGATATAGACAATTTTAAATATTTCAATGATACCAACGGGCACGAGGCAGGGGATATGGCATTGAGGAGCATTGCCCCATGCCATAGGCAAGAATATTCGTGTGTCCGATATAGGTGTGAGATATGGTGGCGAGGAATTTATAATCGTCCTGCCAAATACGGATAAGGTCACAGCCTTTGAAGTAACAGAGAGAATACGGACTACAGTCGAAAGCACTCCTGTGGCTATAGGCCGTGACAAAAGAATGTTTGTAACCGCAAGCTTCGGGGTCGCTACTTATGGCATCGATGCAAACAGCTTTGATGCATTGCTGGCAAAGACTGACAATGCCCTTTACGATGCAAAGAAGGCAGGCAAAAATAGAATATGCCTTGCATGAAACCTATTTAACTACAAGCACCGGACATTTGGAGTAATCGACTATTTTTGATGATACGCTTCCAAGCAGGAATTTCTTTGTGCCGTGCCTTCCATGGGAACCCGTAACAATCAGATCTACCTTCATCTTCTGGGCAGTTTCGAGTATTTTTTCTGCAGGGTCGCCCTGCCTGATAAGTGTTTTAACCTCCATGGATTTGCCTGACAGGGACTTGCGTATCTTTTCCATTGCCTCTGCAGTCTCCCTCGAAAGTGCTTCGAAGATGCGGTTTTTGTCCGCGTCAGAAAGCTCTGTAAGATAGAGTTCAGGTATTACGGCAAGCACGGTAAGCGAAGCATTAAAGTTTATTGCCAGCTCTACAGCCTTTTTTAATGCCTTGTCTGAAGACTTGGAACCATCGTGTGCTACGAGTATTTTTTGCATAAATATCCTCCATTTCTAAATGTCATTAGTAATTAAGTCATTGAGTGATTAAGTAATTAATAATGACTCGATTACTTATTGACTTAATAACTATTTCTTAATCCTTTAGGCTTCTCACAAAGTCTCTATTTTCCATATACCAATTCACGGTCTTTTCGATACCCTCCTCTATGGATGTCTTTGGGGACCAATCGAGCCTTTCCTTCGATGAATTTATATCCGCCCATGTGGCGGTTATATCTGCAGGATGAAGGGGAAGCCATTGCATCTCTGCCTTTTTGCCGAGCCTTTCCTCTATCATGTTAATGACATACATGAGCTCCACAGGCCTGTCATTGCCGAGGTTGAATATCTCGTATCCGACACCCTTTAATCCCTTTATCGTGCCGTCGGCAATATCGTCTATATAGGTGAAGTCGCGTTTCTGCTTTCCATTGCCGAAGACAGGAATGGGTCTGCCGAGGTCTATGTTCTTTATGAACTTGAAGATGCTCATATCAGGACGGCCTGCAGGGCCGTACACCGTAAAATACCTGAAGACGGTTGTGTCAATGCCGTATAGGTAATGATAGCTGTAACACATGACCTCTGCGCCTTTCTTGGTGGCTGAATATGGCGCAAGGGTATGATCCGTGTTGTCGCCAATGCTGAACGGCATCTTTGTGTTGTCGCCGTATACGCTGGATGTGGATGCGAGGACGAACTTTTTAACGTCATTTGCTTTGCAGCACTCAAGGAGATTCAGGGTTCCTTTTAAATTCGTATCGAGATATGCCCATGGGTCCTCGACGGATGCCCTGACCCCTGCCCTTGCCGCAAGGTTGATAACAGCATCTATTTTATAATTCGAGAATACTGTCTTTACCGAACTGAAATCGCCTATATCGCACTGATGAAAATGAAAGCTGCCATTGACCCTTAATTTCTCAAGACGCCACTCCTTCAGCCGCGGGTCATAGTAGTCGTTCATATTGTCTACGCCTGTAACAGTATTCCCCTGTCCTAAAAGAAGCTCAGAAACCTTGCAGCCTATAAAACCGCAGCATCCCGTAACAAGAATATTTCTCAACTTTTCTCCCTTGCTCTATTAGAAGTTCAACTATTTTACCATATTTTACCGAGACTTCACATGAATCCTTATAGGAGTCCCCTTAAAGGAATACTCTTCCCTCAATGCCTTCTCTATATGCCTGATGTGATGGTCTTTGACGCCGGAAGGATAATTTACAAACAGGGTAAAGGTAGGCGGTTTTACGCCAACCTGTGTTATATAGAAAAACTTCAACTCTTTCCCCTTATATGCAGGAAATGGTTTTGCCGATATGATTTTTGAAAGGAATTTATTGAGGTCTGCGGTTGGTATTCGTTTTTCCCTCTCAGCAATGATTTCGTCTATCAGGGGAAATATCTTTGTTATCCTTTTCTTTTCGAGACCCGATGTCGTGATGCACGGGGCATAATCCATGAACCACATCTTATTTTTCAATTCCTGCGTGATCCGTTTGTATTCTGCCTCTGGCTCTTTTATAATATCCCATTTATTGAGAAGGAAAAGCGCACCCTTGCCATACTCTGCAACGACCCCTGCTATTTTTTTGTCCTGCTCTACTATTCCTTCGGATGCATCGAGGATGATTATCGCAACATCCGCCTTTTCTATGCTCCTCATGGCCCTGACAACAGAGAATCTTTCTATATCAAATTTCTGGGAGTATATCTTGCCCCTTCTGCGAATGCCGGCAGTATCGATAAGGAGATATTTTTTGCCGTAGTAGCTGCAAACAGAATCAATGGGATCCCTTGTGGTTCCAGGAACAGGACTTACTATGAGTCTCTTTTTGCCCAGGAGGGAATTTATCAGCGTTGATTTGCCCACATTTGGTCTTCCAACTACCGCAACCCTGGGCATCTCCTCTTCTTCGGAGGGTCTGATTCCAGTTTCTTTTGGGATTGCAGCAGCAGCCTTATCCATCAGCTCGTCAAAGCCATAGCCGGTTACTGCCGATACCGGTATAATCTCCTCTGCACCTGTCCTGTAAAATTCCAGAAGCCTGTCTTCCTTTGCCGGGGTGTCTATTTTATTTGCGACCCACAATATTTTCTTGCCAGATTCCCTGAGGATATTTGCCAGTTCCATATCCGAAGGATTAAGGCCTTCTTTTGCGTCAAGGAGATGGATTATCAGGTCGGCTTCTTCGATTGCGAACAGGGCCTGCTCCCTCACCTGACGGAGTATTTCCTTATCCTCGTGGGGCATTTCCTCTGCATAGAATCCGCCTGTATCTATCACAATAAACCTCTTTTCGTCCCATTCTGATTCAGCGTAGTTCCTGTCCCGTGTTACTCCGGGGATGCTTTCTGTGATAGCGGTGGATTTTGTGCGGTCTGCACCCATTCTCACCATACGGTTGAAGAGGGTTGATTTGCCCACATTTGCTCTTCCGACAATTGCAATAATATACATAGGTTTGTTGTGGTGGAGTAATGGAGTAATGTTTTTTCAATACTCCAACACTCCAATCCTCCAATTTTTTTAATTCTTTGGTTCTGTAATCTTGTATGCCTTTATTTTTTTGTGGAGATTGCTCCTTTCAACATCTATGACCTCTGCGGTTTTAGACACATTCCAGTTGTTTTCCTGGAGTTTTCTGATTATGAAGTCCTTTTCAAAGGCATCCCGTGCATCCTTAAGTGTTTTATGAGAGAAATAATCGTATTCTTTTAAGACCTGTTGTCCGAGCATCCCGAGTGCATCCACATCTTTTTTGGTGATAACGTCCGATGATATCATTATCATGAGCCTTTCTACGGCATTTTTGAGCTCCCTTATATTGCCGGGCCAATAATAATCCTGGAATGTCTTCACTGCATCTGGGGTAATCTCTTTTTGCCTGATGCCGCTTTCGGATGCAAACAACTCTATAAAATGCTTGATTAACAGAGGTATGTCGTCGCTCCTTTCCTTCAGCGGAGGAACGATAATCGGAATAACATTCAGCCTGAAATAAAGGTCTTCCCTGAAATTCCCGTTTTTTACTTCTTCCATGAGGTTTTTGTTTGTTGCCGCGATAATCCTTACATCAACCTTTATATTCTTGCTGCCACCAACTTTCTGGAATGTCTGTGTCTCTATTACCCTCAGCACCTTAGCCTGCGTCTGAAGGGTCATGTCGCCTATCTCATCGAGGAATAACGTGCCCCTGTCGGCAAGTTCGAATTTGCCGCTCTTTCTTTCTGTAGCGCCTGTAAAGGCTCCTTTTTCATGGCCGAACAATTCGCTTTCGATCAACTCCTGTGGTATAGCCGCACAGTTTACCTCCACAAAAGGCCCGCTGGCCCGCTGACTTTTCTCGTGCAGCAGCCTTGCAACGAGCTCTTTGCCGGTGCCGCTCTCGCCGAGGATGAGGACCCTGCTGTTGCTCTGGGCAGCCATCTCTATCTGCTGCCTCAATGTCCGTATTTTTTCGGAGTCGCCTATTAACCTGCATTTTTTAATTATATTTTCTTTTAATGAGCGGTTTTCTTCCTCGAGTATTTTGCGTTCCAGTGCCCGCTTTGTGGTTATGATTACCTTCTCGAGGGATAAAGGCTTTTCTAAAAAGTCATACGCACCGAGCCGTGTGGCCTTGACGGCTATTTCTATATTCCCATGACCCGAAATCATAATAACCGGGATGTTTGCGTCTATCTCTTTCAGCCTCGGCAGTGTTTCAAGGCCGTCCATTTCAGGAAGCCATACATCCAGCAACACGATATCGGGCATATGCTCCTTTGTTATAGCCAATGCATCCTCGCCTGAAGATGCGGTCAGGACATCGTACCCCTCGTCCTCGAGTATTCCCGAAAGACTTTCCCTTATGCCTTCCTCATCATCTACGATCAATACTGATTTTCTGGACATCATTTGCTCCTAAGTTATCGGTATTTCCACGGTAAAGATACTTCCCTTTGGATTATTGTCCCTGACAAGTATCCTTCCTCCGTGGTCCGATACTATTTTATGTGCAATAGCAAGGCCGAGCCCTGTTCCGTCCTTTCTTTTTGAGAAATACGGGATAAAAAGCTTCGCCTTTTCCTCATCGCTTATGCCTGGCCCTTTATCTGCTATATCGATGATTACTTTATTTTTTTCATCCATCTTCACGGAAATATCAATGGTTCCTGTGTTGTTCATGGCCTTTATGGCATTGTCTATAATATTTATCAGAACCCTTTTGATTTGTTCTGAGTCAACATTGACCATAGGGATTTCATCCTGTACAGTGACATTTATATCTAAGTCTTTAAACCCTTTGTATAAGGATGCCACGTCATCTATCGACTCTGTCAGGTTCGAAGGGGCCTTGTTTACTTCAGGCATCCTTCCGTATCTGGAGAAAACATCGACAAGCCTTTTGAGGCTTTCCACCTCTGCGATTATGGTATTTGTCGACTTTTTGAAAACAGCATCGAAGTCCTCGTCTCTCTGCTGCCATTTTTTTATTAATCTCTCTGTGGACAGCTTGATGGGTGTCAGCGGGTTTTTAATCTCATGGGCCATCCTCCTTGCCACTTCCTGCCATGTTATCACCTTCTGTGCCTGGATAATATCGGTAAGGTCGTCAAACACCACGAGCATGCCCAGTGAGCGGGATGTGTATGATTCCCGTATGCTTGATATATAGATTATGAGGGTGAGCATTTTCCCGTCTATATTGACCTTGACCTCCTTCTTGACTTCCCTTATTTCCTTGCCCTCTATATCCCTGACCATCGCGGACAGGTCTTCGGAATGAAGGCCTGAAATAAACTCCTTATAGTTTTTGCCGATTACGTCTTCCTGCTTTATACTGAGAATGGAACATGCTGACTTATTAATTGTCAGTATTTTGCCGGTGTTATCGAGGAATATCACGCCTGAATTAATATTTTCAAGGATGTTTTCGAGGTAGAGCCTTCTCCTGTCAGATTCAATGTATGCCTTTTCAAGGGAATCCTTGCCCTCTTTCAACTGTTTTACCATCTGGTTAAAGGAGTTTATTAAAAGACCAACTTCGTCATCGCTTCTCACATCAACATGGACATTCAGGTCTCCCGATGCCACCTTTTCTGTTGCCATTGCAAGGCTCTGTATGGGGATGGTAATGCCCTGTGATATTTTTAACGAGACCCACAGCCCTGTAAAAACTATCATAAGGGTTAGGAAACCGAGTATCAGGATGTAATTGAGCCTCAACGGTTCTTTGAAGGATTCGAGCTTTAAGTAGTCTTCATAAAGGCTCTGTATTTTTTCTGTCTTTTCAGAAAACGTCAGCGGAAGAACGCGTTCCGCTACAACCACACCCCCCTTTGAACGGTCAGGGACCGCAGCCCTTATAATGTCTCCGCTCTCCCTTGAAATGACTTCAGCGCCTTCTTTGCCGCGAAAGGCATCTTTAATAGTATCGGTTGCATCAGGTGGCAGTACGGAATATCTGTGGATGGACATATCGGACATGATAAACTGTCTGCCGTTAGAAATCTGTCTTGCGGTTTCCATAACCCTTTCCCTTTCGAGGTCATAGAATGCCCTGGCGAGCTCAACCGACTTGTTAAACGGCTCTCTCATCTGTGGAGAGAATATTTTGCTGATGTAATTGGTTGCGAGACCGCTTGCTGCTACAAAGAGAAATGCCGACGGTATCAAAGTGAGGATAACGAATATGGCCATAAGCTTTGTCCTGAACTTGTAGCCCAATACTCTATGCTGCTTCTCCATGTAGAGTCTGAAGATGTTTTTGCCGACAAAGAATATGAGGGTGAGAAGGGCAAGGATATTAACTGTGAGAAGAACTGTGAGTAAAATGCGTGTTGTTATGTCCACGGATGGCAGCTTTATAAAGTAAAGCTCTACTGCTGCTGTAGCTGCAACTATGAACAGCAGTCCGAACACGATTATCAATGGTCTTAGTACTTTCATTTCCCGCACAAGTGGGACTCTGTCCCCCTTGTGATAACCCCCTTCTGGATTTTACAACAAAAATTCTTCATGGCGAATTTTTTGGATTTATTTTGAATATTTGAGAATCCTTTGAGATGCTGAATTCCTTTTCAGGCACAAAGAACAGGAAGTATCCTATAACCGGGGGCAGTTTTCTTATGCGGGAATCAACAGTAATCTTTACAAAATATTCTCCAGGCTCCAGTTCCTTGATGTTGGTCAGTTTTATGTCGATAATATTCATCGCCCATTCAACCATCGACTCTAAATCCTTGAATCTCTTCTCGACCTGCACATTGCCGTCAACGCTTGCCGCAATATACTCCCTTTTTATCGGATTGCTTTTCAATATTTTTACCAGTTTTCTGCCTGTGACAAACTCATCGGGCCAGATGCTCCAGACCCTGAAAAGGTCTATATAGAATGTGAACTCTTTAGAGAGCCCGTTGTTCATGTCATCCATAAACTTCGAGTCGGGCTTTAAAGAGGTTGTAACGTATATGTCATTGTTTTGCATTTTTACATTAACAGCAGAGATCTCTATGGCAAGGCTCTGTGCAGTAAACAGCAAGAGGTAAATAAAGAGGAGTAATGGAGTGATGGAGTAATGTCTCTTTGTTTTTGCAATACTCCAATACCCCAATACTCCAATACTCCACTGGCTTCTTGCTTTTTTCATCTTGACATATAAGGGAAAATTTATTTTCATTATAGCATAGACATTGATTTGCGTTTGACGGCAAGTAGATATCAAAACATCTCTACTTGCCTAATGATTAGATTAGCGCACTAAAAGAAGGAGGAGGTAGATATGGAAACAAGAGCAGTTAAAATCAATATCCCGGATGGCTGCAACATAATACTCGGCCAGACGCATTTTATTAAAACAGCAGAAGACCTTTATGAAATAATCGCCACAACTGTTCCCCATGCAAGGTTTGGAATAGCCTTTACAGAGGCTTCTGGGCCATGTCTCATAAGGACTGAGGGCAATGATGACGAACTTATAAGCACATGCGTAAAGAATCTTCAGGAAATCGGCGCAGGCCACGTGTTCTGCATACTGCTAAAAAATGCATTTCCAATCAATGTCCTTAACCCCATAAAAAACTGTCCTGAGGTATGCAGGATATACTGCGCCACTGCAAATCCGCTTGAGGTGCTTGTTGCCTCAACAGAGCAAGGAAATGGTATCATAGGCGTTATTGACGGCTTCCCGCCAAAAGGCGTGGAGGGCGAAGAAGACAAAAAACATAGAAAAGAATTTTTGAGGAAGATTGGATATAAATTATAGGAGGTAGATGTTACCAGAACTTAAATACGATGATAAAGGTCTTATCCCTGCCATAATTCAGGATGTCGAAAACGGCGATGTCCTGATGATGGCGTATATGAATGAGGCTTCTTTAAAAATGACCATCGATACAGGCTTTACTCACTTCTGGTCGAGGTCGAGGCAGAAGTACTGGAAAAAGGGCGAGACTTCGGGCAATTTGCAGGAGGTAAAGGAGATATTCTACGATTGTGATGCAGACACGCTTTTGATCAAGGTCAAACAGCATGGTGGAGTGGCATGCCATACAGGGAACAGGACGTGCTTCTTTAGGAAGATAGAATTAAAATAATAGAACAAACATGGTGATGGTATCTGCTTTGAGCAAAGTAATAGTAGAAGAAAGGCATCAGCCTTCCGCTTCATTCTCGAACGGCATCCAGCCGTTCTCCGAAGCAAAGACAGCCCGCTTAGGCATCCATGCCACGCTTGGGCTGTCCAAGTCGCTGCAGGCAGATGCCTTTCTTCTTGAAATAATGATGATTGGGAGGTTATATGAGTGATTGCATATTCTGTAAGATTATCGATAAGAAGATACCTGCCAGAATAATCTATGAGGACGAACATGCCCTTGCCTTTGAGGATGTAAACCCACAGGCCCCTGTTCATACCCTCGTGATTCCGAGGAAGCATATACCAACGCTTCTCGATATTAAAGAAGAAGATAACAATCTCATCGGCCATTTGGTGAAGGTTGCTAATAAGATTGCGAATGACAAGGGCATTGCAGAGAGGGGGTTCAGGGTTGTGATAAACTGCAATCCTGAAAGCGGGCAGACGGTTTATCACATTCACCTCCATATACTCGGCGGACGCCAGATGCACTGGCCTCCGGGATAGAACAGGTGAAGATGGATTATGGGCATTAAGAAATGGAAACAATTGATAAAAAGACAGTCTGGGAAGGAAGGTTTATCAGATCGATAATCCTCACATATAAAGACCATTCAGGAAATTTGAAGAACTGGGAGGCTGCAGAGAGGGTTAACTGTAACAGCATAATCGCTGTTGTCCCTGTAACGAAAAATGGAGAGCTTCTTTTGATACGACAGTTCAGGCCTGTTGTGAATAATTTCGTCATAGAGTTCCCTGCAGGTCTCAATGATAAAGGTGAAAGCCTTGTTGATGCGGCAAAAAGGGAGCTGATAGAGGAGACAGGCTATTCTGCCGATGATTTCATATTTCTCTGCGAAGGGCCCTTGTCATCCGGCCTGTCCACAGAAATATTAAGCGTATTCCTGGCAAAAGATGCGATTCCCGCTACAAGTAAATTGAAGCAGCAATATCCTGCTGAAGAGACCGAGAATATCGAGTTAATAAAAACACCCATGTCTGAATTGCATGATGCCCTCGAAGCCTTCCGTAAAGGGGGAGATTACATAGACCTGAAGATTTATGGACTCGTGGAGTTAGCTAAAAAGTATTTTTAGCAATCAGATGTCAGCAATCAGCATTTAATTAATTCTAAATTTGCTGAAAGCTGACGGCTAATTGCTGAATGGTTACTCAAACTTTATTGCTTCAACAGGACAGATGCTTGCTGCTTCTTCGCAGTCACATGTATTGCATTTGTCGGGTCCTATAACCCATGCCTTGTCATCCCTGAGCTCAAAGACCTCTGGACATACCTCGACGCATGAGCCACAGCCAATACAAAGATCCATATCAACTACCGGTGTTTTTGCCATAAAAACCTCCTGAAAATTTTTAATTAAGCTATTATAACAAAAATTTCCCCCAATATCCTATGATAAAAATCAGTTTTCTGAAAAATTTATTGATTTTGAGGCTTATTTTGAGGATAATTAGAAACAGTATACGAATGTATGGGTGAATGGGTAGATGAGTCCGTTACACATCCACTCATAAACTCATTTACTAATATGCTTGAGATTGGAGGTTTTATGGATATAAAGCAGTTTGTTCTCGGTAAAGCAAAGGAAGCCAAAGAAGGGGCGAGAAGCCTTGCAAAGGCGTCATCAAAACAGAAAAATATTGCACTCATAAAAATGGCAGGGGCTTTAAAGGACAGGGCAGGAGATATTATTTCCGAAAACAAGAAGGATATAGAATACGCAGAGAAAAAGGGACTCTCAAAAGCACTCATCGACAGATTAACCCTGAATGAAAAACGCATTGATGAAATGTCACAGGGCCTTGTGGAAGTTGCCCAGTTGCCTGACCCTGTGGGTGAGATAACAAGGATGTGGCAGAGGCCCAATGGCATGACCGTGGGCAGGATGAGGGTGCCAATAGGAGTCATAGGAATAATTTATGAGGCACGTCCCAATGTCACAGCAGATGCAACGAGCCTCTGTTTGAAGGCAGGTAATGCGGTCATATTGAGGGGCGGGTCAGAGGCCATAAATTCCAACAGGGCTATAGTTAATATATTGAGGGATACTGCAAAGGCAGAAGGCATTCATGAGGGCGCCATTACATTTATCGATATATCCGAGAGGGAAGCAGTAATGGAAATGCTGAAGCTCGAAGGAATTATCGACCTCATAATCCCGAGGGGAGGGGAAGGTCTTATCAGAACAGTTACCGAGAATTCGAGGATACCTGTGCTTAAGCATTACAAAGGGGTTTGCCACGTGTTTGTTGACAGGGATGCTGATTTAATAATGGCAGAAGAGATATGTTTCAATGCAAAGGTGCAGAGGCCGGGAACCTGCAATGCGATGGAGACAATGCTCGTTGATGAGGCCATTGCCGAGGGGTTTTTGCCAAAGATGCTCAAGAGATTTGAAGAAGCAGGGGTTGAACTGAGAGGATGTCCGAAGACCATATCCATTTACCCTGATATAAACGAGGTTAAGGAAGGTGATTTCTACAATGAATACCTCGACCTGATTTTAAACGTCAAGGTTGTCAAGGACATGGAAGATGCAATGGATCATATTGCGAAATACAGTTCTGCCCATTCCGATGCGATTGTTACCATGAACTATGACAGGGCAATGAGGTTTTTAAAAGAGGTGGATTCTTCTGCAGTGCTGGTGAATGCATCTACAAGGCTGAACGATGGGTTCCAGTTCGGCCTTGGCGCAGAGATAGGAATATCCACGGATAAGATACACGCAAGGGGGCCTATGGGGCTTGAAGAGTTAACCTGTACAAAGTTCATAGTTTTTGGAAGCGGCCAACTAAGAGAGTGAATGAGTAAATGAGTTAATGGGTGAAAAAACCTCATATACCCATCTACTCATTTACCCCGATACATACTTTAAGGAGGAAACTAATATGTCGGAAAAGTTGAGTTATGAGGAGTTTGTAAAAAAGGCAATAGTGAGTCTCAGGAAAGAGGGGTATAAAGGCATACACACAGTATATTCAGGATTTAATGATGCGTTCAAGAAATACTTTGGAGGAGAAGACCCAATAAAGATAACCAACCAGCTTGCTGCAGAGGGCAAGATAGTGATAAGACCAGTTAAGGGTGGGGTAATGCTCTATCTTCCTGAAGATGCCCCTGCATCGAGGACAAGGGGAGAAGATGCGCTGGAGAAAATGGGGTTGTAGTGTGTGCGTTTAGGAATCCTTGGCGGTACATTTAATCCTATACATTTTGGCCATTTGAGGGCTGCAGAAGAGGCGAGGGAAAGAGGCAATCTCGATAAGGTTATATTTATGCCTTCCGGGAATCCGCCCCTCAAGATCGTAGATTTAATAGATGCGTCCCACAGATACGCAATGGCAAGGCTTGCAACAGCCTCAAATGTGAACTTCGTTGTCTCTGATCTGGAAATAAGGCAGATAGAAAAGTCCTATACAGTCAATACCATTCAGAGGCTTTGCGAGATTTATCTAGGAGACGAACTCTTTTTTATCTTAGGAATAGACGCCTTTCTTGATATTCCTAACTGGTGGCAGCCTGATGTGCTGACAGGCATGGTTGATTTTATACTGGTGACAAGACCTGGATTTGATTTGATGGATGTCTTGAAATCACCTTATATTAATAAGGGTAAAGGGTCAAAGGTCAACCCCGTTAGAAGCGACGCTTCTAACGGGGTCAAGGGTCAAGGAGAAGAGATGAGATTGCTGAGCGGAAGAAAGGCACTTGTTCTCCAGATGACGCCCATGGGAATATCGTCAACAGAGATAAGGAGGCTTTTAAGGGAAGGCAAAAGCATAAAGTACCTTCTGCCGGATAAGGTAGAAGAATATATATATCAGCATAACCTATATCATCCATAGCCTATTGCCTATTGTTTCACGTATCCTGTATCCTGTATCTTATGGTATCCCTCGATGCAGTCGTTAATAATCTTGACGAGGCTATTTTCTTATTCGATAAAAAGGGCAGACTGATTTTCATCAACAAGGCAGGAGAGGAGTTCTTCGGCAGGAGCTATAAGGAGATAAAACACAGGCAGTTTAAGGATTTGTTTTTGGATGCAAAGGACGTTGTAATGCTTATCCAGAAGACTATAACAGAGGGTCGTTCATTCAACTGCAAGGAAATGGAAGTGGACATAGGCAGGGCTGCCAATATAGACCTCAATCTAACGCCATTTTATTCGGATGAAGACAGTAGCCAGTTGCCAGTAGTCAGTAGCCCGATGCCCCACGCACAGCGCCAGACGCTTGTTAGTGGTGCTATCCTCTGCATCAGGGAGAATCTGTCATTGACCGAAAGGGAGGATTATCAATTCGATTCCCTTTTATACCTGCTCGGCTCCATTGCACACGAGATAAAAAACCCGTTGAGCGGCATAAAAGGGGCGGCACAGATATTAAGGGCCAATGCTGAAGATTCTAAGAAATTAGAGGCTGAAGAGTGTGTGGATCTGATATTAAAGGAGACGGACAGGCTTAACTCCGTTTTACACAGCTACCTCACCATGACAAGGACGCCTGTTTTTAACCAGTTGAACATCCATGAGGTTTTGGAGCATGCGCTGAAGGTAATGAAGACATCTATCGAAGAAAAAAGGATTGCTGTAAATAAATCCTATGACCCCAGTCTTCCCAATATAGCCGGAGACGAAAGTAAACTATTGCAGGTATTTATAAATCTCCTCAAGAATGCCGCTGAGGCCATGAAGGCATCTAGGAGCAGGATGTTAAGAATCTCCACAAGGCCTTCCAATGAATATATGGTAATCTATGAAAATAGGGGCGCCGGCAGGAAGGATGCAAAGACAAAGAAGCAGAGGTGGGTCGTTGTCAGCATAGAGGATACCGGCATAGGCATACCCAAGGATGAGATCAGCAGGATATTTCTTCCTTTCTATACAAAAAAAGACGGGGGGAGTGGCCTCGGCCTTGCCCTTTCAAAGAAGATAGTGAAGGACCACGGCGGGATTATAAAGGTCAAAAGCAAAGAGGGTGCCGGAGCAACGTTCAGTATATATCTGCCAATGACAGGCGAAGGTAAATAACCAATGAATAGAAAGATACTGGTCATAGATGACGATGAAAGCGTAATCTGGGTTATCAGAAAGGCCCTTGAGCCTCTCGGTTATGAGATAGAGGCAAAGACCAATATACGGTCGGGCGTAAAGGTAATCGATAAATTCAAGCTCATACTCCTTGACCTAATGCTCCCTGATGGAAGCGGAATGGATGCCCTGAAGGAGATAAGGGTTTTCAATCCCGATGCCCTCGTTGTTATGGTCACAGCGCATGGAAGAATGGAGAGCGCCATCGATGCAATGAAGGAAGGGGCATACGACTATCTGGAGAAGCCATTCGACATCGAAGAGCTGAAAATAACGGTGGAAAAGGCTTTCAGGGACATAGCCATGAGGGAAGAGCTTTTAAAATTGAGGCAGAACAAGGAAGAAGTGCTGCCTTTTCAGATAATAGGAAAATCAAAAGGCATGCTCAAGGTGTTTAAAGAGATAGGCAGGGCTGCACCAAAGGATGTCACTATACTTATTTCCGGCGAGAGCGGAACAGGGAAGGAGCTTGTTGCCAGGGCAATACATAATAACAGCAGGAGGAAGTTCGGGCCTTTCATTGCCATAAATTCAGCCTCGATCCCGAAGGAGCTTATGGAGGCAGAGTTGTTCGGCTGGGAAAAGGGTGCATTCACAGGAGCCGTGGGCAAGACAGCAGGAAAGGTACAGGCTGCAGACGGTGGAACAATCTTCCTTGACGAGATCTCCGAACTCGATATCGACCTCCAGGCAAAACTGCTCAGATTCCTCCAGGAACAGGAGTACAGTCCCCTCGGAAGCAATAAGATAATAAAGGCTGATGTGAGGATAATAGGCGCTACAAATAAAGACCTCATGGAATGCGTAAAGAACAATCTTTTCAGGGAAGATCTATATTACAGGTTTAATGTAATTGAGATAAAGCTGCCTCCGCTGAGGGAGAGGAAAGAGGACATTTTATCACTTGCACAGCACTTTCTCGCGGAATCCATAAGGACGTTCGAGCTTCAGCCAAAGGATTTTTCAAGGGATGCTGTAAAGGCCCTCACCGAATACAACTGGCCGGGCAATGTCAGGGAGCTGGAAAATACCATAAAGAGGGCTGCCATACTTTCAAAGGGAAGCCTCATAGAGAGAAGGGATTTGTTCTCTAATGATTACACCCTGTGCTCCATAAAGGAATTTCTGGAAGGCAAGCTCAATGGGTTCCTAAACAAGATGGCAAAGATCGAAAATTCAAACCTCTACGAGGCTGTGGTATCGGAGGTTGAAAAGGCGCTCTTCAGCATAGTGCTCAAAGAGACAAACGGCAATCAGGTCAGGGCTGCAAAAATGCTGGGAATAAGCAGGAACACCCTTAATAAAAAGGTAAAAGAATATAAACTCATTTGATTTTAAAGTAGTCTATATGTTATAAAATACAGTTGTCTCCATGCCCTTTCTTTGCGAAAGGGCTTTAAATCCATGTGGAGGTTTTATGAACATCTATGAGAATGTAGTTATCCTGAACCCGTCCCTCAATGAAGAGGAACTAAAGTCTGCCGTAGATAAAATCACAGACCTCATAAAAAATTCAGGCGGAGATGTCCTCAAGGTCGATAACTGGGGAAAGAAGAAACTCGCATACGAGCTCAACAAGCAAAAAATGGGGGTTTACTTCCTCTTTTTATTCAAGGCGCCTTCTTCTACAGTGAAGAAGATCGAGGATTACTTTAAGGTCTTCGACCCTGTAGTGAAGTTTATGGTCGTAAAGCTCGGCAAGAAACAGATAGCCGCACTTCCTAAAGACATTACAGGGATGCCTGTTGCATCCCATGAGGCGGCTTAAGTGGTAGAGACCGATGTTTAACAGGATAATATTGATAGGCAATCTGACCAAGGATCCGGACGTAAGGTACACGCCGGGAGGGACACCTGTCACAACCATGAGGCTGGCTGTAACAACCAAGTACAAGCAAGGCGATGAGATGAAGGACGATACCCTTTTTATAGACGCTGTTGTTTTCGGCAAGCAGGCCGAAAGCTGCGGACAGTACTTGAGCAAGGGCAATCCGGTACTTGTGGAAGGCAGGCTGCGTGAAAGGAGATGGGAATCCGAAGGAACCCAAAAGAGCAGGTTTGAAGTAATAGCAAATAGCGTGAGATTCCTGTCGAAAAGGGAATCCCGTCAGGCAGGGGCCGGGGAGTCAGGCACTTCTGACATTACACCGCCCGATGAGATTACAGACTTAGAGCCATTTTAAAGAATAACAGATGAGTAAATGAGTGGATGGTGATTGAGTTAACCCAAACCCATAGACCCATTTACCCATAAACTCATAAACTTATAGTTAGGAAGGGAGATAAATATGCAGCAGAAGAGATTTCAGAGGAGAAAGTTCTGCAGGTTCTGTGCTGATAAGGTGTCGTTCATAGATTACAAGGATTTGAAAACCCTTAAGAGCTATATGACAGAGCGCGGCAAGATACTTTCGAGGAAGATGACAGGCACATGCTCTGACCATCAGAGGGAGTTGACGGGTGCAATAAAAAGGGCGAGAACCATAGCCCTTCTTCCGTTTATGGAAAGATAGTATGCGCATACCTAAGAGTTGGGTGCCGTCCATGGCAAGGCGGATTGTAGATAACCTTATAAAAAAGGAGCTCATCGAGCCGGCCATTTCTGTGAATACCCTTATAGAGGAAACAGAAAAGCTCCTTATGGACGAGCTCATGGTTGAAGACAGGCTCAATGAAGAGGTGCGCCTTCTGCTCAGGAAATACGAGTCAGATATAGAAAAGGGAAGGCTTGACTACAGGAAGCTCTTTGACATGACAAAGCAGAAACTGGTGAAAGAGAGAAGTATCGTATTATGATGCTTTCCAATGATAAGATAACCCATATGACCCATGTTGTGCTCAAGGGCTTGATGGATAAGGGCCTGATAATCTTGAAAAAAGACGACGGCCTGCTCAGAAGAGAAATAAAACGGACCATCATGGGAGAACTAAAGATAGGCGAAGATATTGATGAGGCAGTGAGAAGAAAGCTCCAGTCTTTCTCGAAGAAGCTCGTGGAAGGCAGCCCTGAATGGGAAGTCCTTTACAAAAAGTATTACGAAGAAGAGGAAGCAAAGAGAGGAAGAAGATAAACACCGGAGTAATGGAGTATTGGAGTAATGCAGTTTGTTTCTGAAGTTACAGATGAAGATATAAAAAGAGAGCGAAGAATAGCCCGTGACCTTCGCAAGAGCGCATGGTGGAAGAGGAAGTGCGCTGACGGCAGATGCTACTACTGCGACACAAAAATCCATCCCGGTGAACTCACTATGGATCACATTGTCCCGGTTATCAGGGGCGGCAAATCAACAAAGAGCAATATTGTTACAGCCTGCAAGGAATGCAACACCAAGAAAAAATATATGCTTCCCATGGAATGGGAAGCATATATTAACGGCCTGAATTAATTTTTATTAAATAACACATCTGTCCAAAATAGATTTTAGAAAGACCTCCGATTCAGGTAGTATAGAAT
>NZ_DAIOFX010000021.1:10184-24688 GCF_036745535.1 Dissulfurispira sp. | reverse complement strand
GCGCACACCAGAAGAGCTGATTGCGTTGATCAAAGCCAAAGGCAGGGAAGTGGAACAGGTACTTGAAGCATTGTCATCTGGGAGACCGGGATAAAGAAAAGGAAAAACGCATAACAATGGGTTGCAGCCGACACGCTGCGCGTGCGGCTGAACGCGAACGTTGGCGCAGACAGGCGCGGGGCGGCTCCGCCGCCAGAGCGCAGATAAATTTAAAAATAAATACAGAGATGTTAATATTGATTTCATCGTGAATACCAACCACCCTATCGTCATCAAAATTTCATGGCTTATATATAAAACAACAACTGCTGTGTCTGCGCCAACGATGCGGATGAGCAATCGATTCGCTTATGAAATGTTATAATAATTATAAATAATTGCGCCAACAAGCGAATCGAACAGACCCCCTTCGGGGGCTGCTCATCCGCATCCCGTTATGCCATAGAACAAACAATTGACAAAAACACAAACCATTGGTATGATGTGAGGTAATACCGGAGGTGTTTTATGGGCAAAACCAAAATTGCGATTACATTGGATGAACAATACATTGATCAGTTGGACACATTTGTTAGTAAACATATTTTTAGAATCGTAGCCAGGCTATTCAAGAGGCTGTAAAGGAAAAACTTGCTCGGATAAAACGCACCCGTTTGGCAAAAGAATGCGCGAAACTTGATCCGACCTTTGAAAAAGCAATGGCGGATGAGGGATTAACTGAACCAATTTCTTTTGGGGAAACGATAGCCTAAGCCTGGACGATCCTATAGCTGAAGTTTATTTTTGCCACACCTTCCAGTGTTGCCTTTACAGAGCAGTATTTCTCCATTGAAAGCTCTACTGCCCGTTTTACTGCATCTTCTGACAAGTCCCTGCCGCTTACAACAAATTCTATTTCAATCTTTGTGAACTTCTTTGGATATGAATCTGCCTTCTCTCCTTTTACATTTATATCAATGTTTGTTATTTGCTGCTTCTTTTTTTGTAGAATTGAGGCCACATCCATGCCAGAGCATCCTCCGAGTCCTATGAGAAGCAGCTCCATCGGCCTCATCCCTGTATCTTTGCCGCCGACCTCTATATCGCCGTCCATCACAATTGCATGGTGCGTTCCGGATTCGCCGACAAACTGAAGCCCATCAACCCACTTCACTTTAGCTGTAAGCATAAATACCTCCTTATCCTAAATTGGGTGATTCTAATCTAAAAGTATATGTCAGGTGCTGCGAAAAGACTTTAAACCACGCACTGCTAAATTCATTTATCTTGTATCCGTCATCTACTACTTTGGATACTTTGATGGATGATGCATTCATTATCTCTCGTACACACTTGAACCAACACTTTTTAAAGTCTTTGAGCAGTGCCTGACATATAAAATTACTCAAGTTAGGTTCTTAATAACATCTGAAGCAAAAACCAGCCATGTTACGGATTCGTCAGTTGCAATCTCTGTATTGCCGTGGCTTTACCGCTTTTCCCGTCAATTTCCACAACCACAGCAGATAATAATCCCTTTCCTCCTGCAACATCATACTTCCTCGGCATCTGGGAAAGGAACCTCTCTACAATCTGCTCCTTCTCTATGCCTACGACAGAGGTTTGAGGCCCTGTCATGCCAACATCCGTAATATAGGCTGTACCGCCCGGCAGTATCTTTTCATCCGCAGTTTGTACGTGGGTGTGGGTTCCGATAACTGCACTGACGATTCCATCCATATAATAGCTGAAGGCTACCTTTTCTGACGTGGCCTCTGCATGGAAGTCGATGATTATTATATTTGTGGACTCTTTAAGTTTTTCCACTTCATCCTTACCTGTCCTGAACGGGCAATCGAGGGTATTCATAAAAACCCTTCCCGATACATTCATTACAGCTATTTTTTCTTTGCCTGGCAAAGTGAATATAATGCTTCCGACGCCGGGAGTATTGGGCGGATAATTTATGGGTCTTAATATCCTGTTTTCCTTTGCTATGTATGGGACCGCCTCTTTTTTGTCCCAGATGTGATTGCCTGTTGTGATGATATGAACCCCGAAGTCGAAAATCTCTGCTGCAGTTTTTTCTGTTATTCCGAAGCCTCCTGCTGCATTCTCGCCATTGGCAATAACCATGTCTATTTTATATCTGTCCACAAGATTGGGCAGGAGGGTTTTTACAGTCTGCCTTCCAATCTTGCCGACTATGTCGCCGATGAACAGAACCTTCATATCAGTTATTTTGCATAATCAACATGCCTTGATTCACGAATAACCGCTACCTTTATCTGCCCTGGATATGTCATCTCTGCTTCTATCTTCTTTGCGAGGTCCTTTGATATTACGGCGCACATTTCATCACTGACGTCCTCGGGTTTTACTATGATCCTTATCTCCCTTCCTGCCTGAATTGCATAGCACTTATCTACGCCGTTAAAGGACATTGCCAGCTCTTCGAGCTTTGCGAGGCGTTTTAAGTAGTTCTCTATGCTCTCCCTTCTGACGCCGGGCCGTGCTGCTGAAAGGGCATCTCCTGCTGCAACAAGGGCAGACTCTACGCATGAAGGATCTATCTCGCCGTGATGGGCAAGGATGGCATTTATTACATAATCGTTTTCACCGTATTTTTTTGCGAGGGTTGCACCGATTTCCTGATGCGAGCCTTCCATTTCGTGGTCAACGGCCTTTCCAATATCATGGAGCAGTCCGGCCCTCTTTGCCAGCTTTATATCAACATTCAATTCACCGGCCATCATTCCTGCAAAATATGCGACTTCCCTTGAGTGTTGGAGTACATTCTGGCCGTAGGACGACCTGTATTTCAATCTGCCCATGGTTTTTATGAGCTCCGGATGCATGCCGGAGATTCCGAGGTCAAAGACCGCTTTTTCTCCCTCTTCCCTGATAGTAGTATCCACCTCTTTTTTGACCTTTTCTACGACCTCCTCGATCCTCGTGGGATGTATTCTTCCGTCTGCCACGAGCCTTTCGAGGGCTATCCTTGCTATCTCCCTTCTCACAGGGTCATGGGCTGACAGTGTTACCAGTTCGGGCGTATCATCGACAATGAGGTCAACGCCGGTGGCTGCCTCAAACGCCCTGATATTTCTTCCCTCCCTGCCGATAATCCTTCCCTTCATCTCGTCACCGGGCAGGCTCACTGCAGATACAGTGGCATCTGCCACATAATCGCTGGAATATCTCTGGATGGCAAGACTGATAATCTCCTTTGCCTTTTTCTCTGCGTTTTCTTTTGCCTCGTCCTCTATTTTTTTTGCAAGTTTGGCTGCCTCAAATCTTGCATCCTCTTCAACTCTTTTAAAGAGTTCCTGTTTTGCTTCTTCAGCACTGATACCAGATATGCGCTCAAGAATGAGGGTCTGCTCTTTAATAAGATGCTCATAGTGGCTCTCCTTTTCCGACAGCGAACGTTCCCTCGAATGTAAATCCCTATCTTTTCTGTTCAGTTCGTGCTCTTTTCTCTCTATCTGGTCTAACCTCTTCTCTAACTGATCTTCCTTCTGCCTCAGCCTTTTGTCGAGCTGATTCAGCTCTCTTGTCCTTTCCCTTATCTCTTTTTCAGCTTCGACCTTTGCCTGGTATGCCAGATCCTTGGCGTGAATGACAGCCTCTTTCTTTATGGACTCTGCCTCTCTCTTCGCATCTTCGAGGAGATGTTGATGCTCTTTTTCTAATGCCTCTTTCCGGGATTTGAGGGTGTTTTTATAAATCAGCGAGAGGACCAGACCGGTTACAGCACCGACAGCAACTGCAATCACGATTAACATTAAGCTATTGTCCATGGGCAATACCCCTCCTTGTTTTGTTTTTGGGTCATTAAGCAATAAACGATCGAAAACTTAATGACTTCTCAAGCTTTCTGATGACTATAGGATAGGCAATTAAAAAAGGGATTGAGGTTTTATGATTTTAAAAGGATTAGGACATGACCACACATTTTATTTATGCGCCCGGTGCATATTTTTCTTAACACCATATATGTTGCAGCCGTTTAAAACAACCTTTTTCAAAATCCTAACTCCTTTATTTTTATAGTTAATTGCAACTATCCTGTCATCAGCATAGCCCATAGTTCATAGCTCTTATCTCATGAAAATAAGATTTAAGAGCTATCAGCAATGAGCTATTAAAAAACCCACCCTGCCGTGTAGATGAAAAATTAGATCCCTGCTTCTACAGGTGGGTGCCGCGAAGGTAACTTAGGCTTCCTCTCATCCACTTGGGGGAGGCCTGCACACCGTGTACCTAACATTAGCTCCCAAAAGATCTAATTTGCGGGATCAACACTTTCACCTAATCACCAACAGGGCAGGTAAACTGTCCCTTAGTTATTATATATTTATACCAAAAAACAGGTGATATAAGCAACTAAAATGTTATGATGGTATAATTACGAATGGAAAAGATTATTCTAAGGCGCACGAGCAGGATACTATCAGGCCACCTCTGGATATTTTCGAACGAACTGTCGACAAGCCCAAAAAATTATGAGCCCGGCTCTCTGGTCGAGGTCTATGATAATAAAAATAAATTTATCGGAATCGGTTATATAAACCCCCATTCCCTTATATCCGTAAGGCTTTTAACGAGAGAGAGGGAAAAAATAAACCATGACTTTTTCCGTAAGCGGATAGTTAATGCAATTAATTACAGAAAGAGATTCCTGCCCGAAAGCAACTCATTCAGGGTCATATACAGCGAGGGCGATTTTCTTCCCGGACTGATTGTGGACAAATACGCTGACTGTCTTGTGATACAGTTCTCAACCCTCGGCATAGAGATGATGAAGGCTATAGTTATAAGCGTTCTGGACGAAATCTTATCCCCCTCGGTAATTGTGCTTAGGAATGACAGCCAGAGCAGGATTCTTGAAGGACTTCCCCTTGAAAAGAAAGCAGTAAAAGGCTCTCTCGATTCCCTTCCTATAATAAATGAGGGTGAAATCCTGATAGAAGTAGATCCCATGACAGGACAAAAGACAGGCTTTTTTCTTGACCAGAGGGAAAACAGGGTAGCTTTAAGCAATTATATCAAAGAGGGAAGGGGGCTTGACCTTTTCTGTTATTCGGGGGCATGGGGACTTCAATTGGCAAAGAATGGAGCATTTGTGACATGCGTGGACGATTCAGAAACAGCCCTGTCAAAGGCAAAAAGGAATTTCGAGTTGAATAGGCTTGAGGACAGATGCGATTTTGTAAAGGATGATGTTTTCAAATTCATGAAAAGAGAGATGGAATCCGGCAGTTTGTATGACTTTATAGTCCTTGACCCTCCTGCCTTTGTTAAGAGCCGGGCAAAGGTTAAAGAGGCACTGAAGGGATACAGGGAGATAAATGCTATGGCTATGAGGCTTATTAAAAAGGGGGGAATGCTTGCCACTTCATCCTGCTCTTATCATATCGAAAAGGCCATGTTTTTAGATATGCTGCGGGATTCTGCAAGGGATGCCGGAAGAAACCCACGCCTCATGGAGTACCGTTCTCAGGGCCGCGATCACCCGATTCTTTTGTCCGTGCCAGAAACAGAATATCTTAAATGCGCATTTCTTGAATTGTAGACAAAATTAATTTATAAGCAGAACTGGCTTTCGCTTCAGGTGCTATTTTTTGACAGTTCTAAGCTCATTCCGCTCAAGCCAATTCTGCTTATAATATAAATACATGTTATCAATCTAAAATTAAAATTAATAACTAACTTCAGAATTTCTTCTTGACAAGCAGTCTGATGTTTGCTATTCTACAATCAGAAGCGCCTTGTTACCTCCCCTAAGCTGCTGTCCAGTTCCCACGGGCAGCAGCGCTTTTATTTTATAGTTCTATCAGTTCGTATTGCCTGCTTCCGAGACCGAGCCTTTCAGCCTTCTCTATTTGCAATAGATAAGGTTTTTTATGGAGATTGAAGAGTATATCCTCGCCCCCCTTTATTTTTTCATCTTCGGCTAAAGAGGACGGAAGGGGATTCTCTTTTAGAAGCATATCTATCGATGCCTGTTCAACGGATACAATGTCATCGGAGATCAATATTCCTATGTCCTGAATTACAGGGACTTCTGCTGCAGGCATGCAGTCGCATTCGGGCTGGATCTCTGTGAGGAAGTTTATATAAATAACCTTATTGGGTTTAAATGTACTTAAAACCGCCTTTGCTGCTTCTGACAGGGATTTCATGAATAGCTCATCGTCTCCTGGTAGTACAAGTGCGCCTTCAGGACATACCCTTGTACACCTGCCGCACCGCCAGCATCTCTCATCGTAATAGTCGAATCTATTATCCTTAAAATTTATGCAGTCGAGGGGGCATACTTCCTCGCACTGATAGCAAAAGGCGCATTTGTCTTCATCCCATATAAATTTGCCTTCTCCAATGGCATGCATTGCACCCCTACCGCATTTCCACCCGCAGTGCCTGTGGCTTCCGCTTACTGCGCCCATGGCAATGTTTTTTATCGCGCCTGCATATCCTGCATTTATATGCCCCTTTACATGTGAGCAAACCACCATTGCAGGGACATCGTATATAAGCGATGCCACTGCTATTTCTCCGAGGATATCGCCTGCCTTGACCATGAGATTGTCGTTTCCGTAAAGACCGTCGGCGATTACAACAGGTGCTCCGACAGATAGATGATTTATGCCGTTCTGGTTTGCCACTTCGAGGTAGTCGAGTCCCTTTATTCTTGCCGTATCTGTAACAAAGGGCTTTGCCCCTATTGTCTTCAATGAATCAACCACTTTTCTAAGGAATACAGGTCTTACGATTCTATGTGCGCCGTCAGAGCCAAAATGGGTCTTTACAGCCACCCATTCATCTTTTTCAAAATATCTTGAAAGCACCATCTCTTTTAACAACCTGTCCAGTTTTCCGGGCATGCTTTCGTCATATTTCCATTTTTTAACCCTTGCAGATGCAAAATATACCTTAGACATAATTTCACCCCTTTTAAAGAGGCAGGACATTGCATTGGAGCGACTTGGGCAGCCCAAGCGTGCCAAGGATGGCTAAGCTGGCTGCCTTTGCTTCGGAGAATGGCTGGATGCCATTCGAGAATGAAGCGGAAATACTGTGTCCTGCCTTTTTTATTTAATGCTTATCTTATTATATATCACCGCTATCAGCCATGCGCTCACAAACCCGTCGAGAAAGCCATAAAATAATCCTAAAAAACTACCTAAAGGTGAGATCGCATATCCGGGATAAATGGACTGGGCAAGGACTTCGAGGAACAGCCTTCCATATCCAGTGTAGTAAGAAAGCCATGTAGTTATAAACAGAGAGCCTCCCCATACCAAACCAAGTGCAATGCCAAGCGCCAAAGGTTTGAGTTTCATCTTGCCTCCTTCTTCATACTCAATATACTCAATTTTACTAAAATCCGGTTGCATAATGTATACCTAAATTGAGCGATTCTAATTTAAAAATATATGTCAGGTGCTGCGAAAAGACTTTAAACCACGCACTTGTGCAAACTTTATCTTATATCCGTCATCTACTACATTGGATACTTTATGGATAATGCATTCATTATCTCTCATATGCATTTGAATCAGCACTTTTTAAAGTCTTTGGGCAGTGCCTGACATATATAAAATCACTCAACTTAGAGTATAATAAAAAATGTTTTATCGGTTACTGATGATAATTGCCTTCCTTTTTCTGCCTGCTATCACACACGCATGGCAACCACCCGAATATAATCTGCCAGAATATAATTTGGAAGTCTCATTCGATATTCACAATTCGAAAATTATCGGACTTGCAAAGATCGATGTCCCTGCAGGCAAAGAACTTGTGCTGCACACAGGACATCTCAAAATCAACGACATAACGCTGAACCAGCAGAAAATCAATTTTGATGCCAGGGAAGGAATATTAAAGGTACTACCTCCACAGAACGGCAGCCTCATTATCAGATACGAAGGTATTTTTAAAGACGATAAGGCTGCGCATGATACAAACTATGGAGCAGTTGGAAGCATTGTCGATGAAAGGGGAATCTCGCTTACTGGAACATGGTATCCACAAACAGAAGGATTATACAAATACAGGCTTCACGCAGTGCTCCCAGGCGGATATGAGGCTGTTTCCGAAGGAGAGAGGATTGAAAAGAGTGCAAAAGACGGGAAAACAGAGTACATCTTTGAATTTCCCCATTCTGTTGACGGCATAAACCTGATTGCAACGAACAGGTACGAAATAATTAAGGACAGTTACGGCAGTATCGAGATCTATGCCTATTTTTTTCGTGAGGACATAGAACTTGCTAAAAAATATATCGAATACACGAAGAATTATCTCAAGCTGTATGAAGGCTTTTTAGGAAAATTCCCGTATAAAAGATTTTCAATAGTCGAAAATTTTCTTCCAACAGGATATTCCATGCCCACATTTACATTGCTCGGACAGGATATTGTAAGGCTTCCATTTATTGTTGAGACATCCCTCGGCCACGAAATCCTGCATCAATGGTTTGGCAATTTTGTTTATATCGATTATCAAATGGGCAACTGGGCAGAGGGACTGACCACATACCTTGCAGACCATCTCTATGAGGAGCAGAAAGGAAAGGGATGGGAATACAGGAAACAGACACTTATCGATTATAGTAGTTATGTAAACGATAAGAATGAATTCCCAATTAAGGACTTCAGGGGCAGGACGGACTTTTCATCAAAGGCAATAGGCTATGGAAAGACTGCCATGGTTTTCCATATGCTAAAGAATGTCGTGGGGGATGATGTATTCTATAAATCCCTGCGGGATTTCATAAACGAGAACCGATTTAAAAGGGCATCGTGGAGTGATATTAAAGATGTTTTTGGAAAGACCTATAAAAAAGATCTAAACTGGTTTTTTAAACAATGGGTTGATACCCCCGGAATGGCCGATCTTTATATCGATGGATTTCGGATCAAGCAGAGCGGAAGTAAATACGAAGCTGACTTTAACATCGGGCAGAGGGGAAGGGTTTATACAGTCGATGTTCCCCTGACCATTTATTACAGGGATGGCTTTAAAAAGAAGGTTTGGGTCAGGGCAGATAAGGTAAAGACAGGTTTAACATTATCCCTCGACAGCGTGCCTGAGAAAATAGTCATGGATGAAGATTACGATATAGCAAGAAAACTTTCGAATAACGAGCTTCCCCCTGTAATATCAAGGCTTCTTGGAGATGATAAAATCATAATGGTCCTCCCTGCAGGCAACAGGGAGATTTACAGGGCTGTTATCGATTCCTTTAAGGAAAGGGGTGCTGTTGAAAAAGAAATAAGGGACATTAAGGATTCCGACATAAAATCATCGTCCCTCGTTATACTCGGAAGTGATAATCCTGTAATCGAGAGGCTTTATGGAAGTATCGATAAGATTGATGCAGGGTTCAACCTTGCTATAAAAAACAATCCGTGGAATCAGCAAAAGGTTGCTGCTATATTTTCCGCTAAGTCTAAAGGTGAAGCGGATGCAGCATTTAGAAAGATATTCCATTATGGGAAGTACAGTGTTCTATCTTTTGATAATGGAAGAAATATCTACAAAAAGATTGATGAGTCTGAGAGGGGTATAGCAATGGAGAATAAAGAACAGGCCATGGCAATCGATGTCTCTACCATAAAGACATTATCCGAGGTTATAGAGAGTGTATCGGGTAAAAAGATCGTCTATGTCGGCGAATACCATGACAGGTTTGCCCATCATAATGTCCAGCTCGAAGTTATAAAAGGCCTGTATAAAAAGAATAAGAAGGTAGCCATAGGCATGGAGATGTTCCAGAGACCATTTCAGAAGTCGCTGGATGATTACATAGCAGGCAGGATAGATGAGAGGGAATTTCTCAAAAGATCGGAGTATTTCAAGAGATGGGGATTTGATTACAATCTCTACAAGCCCATACTGGATTTTGCAGTACAGGAAAAGATGCCAGTGGTTGCCCTGAACATCCAGCGCGAAATAGTCGATAAGGTATCCAGAGGTGGAATCGACTCCCTCTCAGAGGCGGAAAAGAGGGAAATACCGGCACAGATGGATTTTTCCGATAACGAATACAGGGACAGGCTCAGAGAGGTCTTTCTCAGGCATAGCAGTTCAGGCGAAAAAAACTTTGATTTCTTTTATCAGTCACAGATCCTATGGGACGAGACCATGTCAATGTCTGTGGATGAGTTTTTAAGGAAAAACCCCGACTACCAGATGGTTGTCCTTGCCGGAGGCGGCCACATCCAGTATGGCTCCGGCATTCCAAAAAGGACATTCAGGAGGAACGGCTATGATTATGCGATTATCCTTAATGATGTGGATGTAGAGAGAGATATTGCCAATTATATAATATTCCCGAAGCCGATGGATGGCACGACATCTCCCAAGCTCATGGTTTCATTGAGGGAAATGCACGGAGTGGTCAGCATAGAGGGATTCCCTGAAAACAGCATCTCTGAAAAGGCTGGACTTAAAGATGGAGACATAATTATCTCACTCGACAATGTTGCCATAAAAAGTGTGGATGATGTAAGGATCCATCTCTTTTATAAAAAGAAGGGAGATGCAGTAAAGGTGAAGGTGCTGAGAAAGAGATTCCTCTTTGGCGATAAAGAGATGGAATTTGATGTAATCCTTTAGCCTCCTGCTTCGAATTTTATCAGGTTTAATATTATTGTCAAGCTGAAGCACGCTCTGATAAAATAAGAATGGAGGTTTAAAAAAACATCGCATCCATTTACGGAAATACATCAGGCCTGAAAAAGGGCCTTCTCTATGCCCTCGAAAAGGTTTATCGCAGGAAAGTCCCTGCAGATAAACTTATAACTCAAGAGCTTGCCAGATACCTTACAAAGCTTTCCTTTGAGATTGGCAAACAGATAGGTATTCTTGTTGACAGGAGCGGCTCCATAACCCATGTGATTGTGGGTAATGCAAAGGGCGTTTTTATTCCTGATCTCGATGATTATCCTGTTGGTAGAAGGGCATTAAGGGGGCTGAGGTTTGTTCACACACATCTTGCCGATGAGCCGCTTAACAAAGAAGACATTACAGACCTTTCCCTTTTAAGGTTCGACATGATTGCAGCCATAAGCATCAGGGAAGGCCTGCCGCATAACATCTATGCAGCCTATTTAATGCCCTATGGATCAGATAAAAAATACGAAACCCTGACCTCTGACTTTTACAGATTCGAGCTGGACTACGACAGTTTTATCCATAATCTGGAAGATGAGATGGACAGACACAGGTTTATTGACCAGAAAGACAGGAGGGAAAGGGCTATCCTTGTAAGCGCTTCCACAAAACCTAAATACGAGCTGGAAGAATCCATGGACGAACTGAAAGAGCTTGCCATGTCCAGCGATGTGATTGTATTAGATACGGTTATCCAGAGGCTCAAGGAAGTAAATCCCAAATACCTTCTGGGAGAGGGAAAACTTAAAGAGATAGTGATAAATGCCATGGATAAAGGCGCAACATTATTGATATTCGATCAGGACCTCAATCCATCACAGATTAGGGCAATTGCCGAGACAACAGAGTTGAAGGTCATTGACCGCTCTCAATTGATACTGGACATATTTGCCAGAAGGGCACACAGCCGTGATGGTAAGGTGCAGGTGGAACTTGCTCAGTTGAAATATACGCTTCCGAGGCTTACAGGCAAGGGGACTGCAATGTCGAGGCTGATGGGAGGCATCGGAGGAAGGGGCCCCGGTGAAATGAAGCTCGAGATAGACAGGAGGCGAATCCGTGACAGGATAACACGCCTCGAAAAAGAGCTCGAAATCCTCAGCGAGGCACGGAAGCAGAGAAAGCAGAGAAGGGTCGAAACAGGCATTCCCATTGTCTCCATAATCGGATATACAAATGCAGGCAAATCAACGCTCTTGAATGCACTCACAAAGAGCGCAACCTTTGTTGAAGACAAGATGTTTGCAACATTAGACACTGCGAGCAGGAGATTGAGATTTCCCAAGGAAAGGGAGATAGTAATAACAGACACAGTTGGATTTATAAGGGACCTTCCGAAGGATTTGATGGCAGCATTTAAGGCAACCCTTGAAGAGCTCGAGGATGCGGATTTGCTGCTGCATCTTGTGGACATATCAAATCCGAGATTTGAGCAACAGATCTCATCAGTCGAAAATATCCTTCAAGAGCTTAATATCAAGGACAAGCCGAGGCTCATTGTTTTTAACAAGATTGATAAGGTATCGATGGAAGAGGTCGAGAATATAACTTCGAGATACAATGCGGTTGCAGTATCTGCCGTAAAATCCGATTCATTCAGCCCGCTGTTGAAGACCATAGAATATCGCATATGGGAGTCGCAAAAAGCAGAAGATTTTCAGGGCAAGTAAGGGTATAATAGCAGCCATGGAATTTGCACCAAAATGGATAGCGTGGGAGATAACGAGGAGATGCAATCTCAGGTGTGTGCACTGCCGTTCATCGTCAGAGATGGAGGCAAAAGGGCATCCAGATTTCTCCACGGAGGAGGCATTCAGAATCATTGATGACATCTCGAGTTATGCAAAGCCTGTAATCGTCCTTTCGGGAGGAGAGCCGCTCATGAGGAAGGATGTCTTTGATATTGCAAAATACGGCACAGAAAAAGGGCTCAGGATGTGTCTTGCTACAAATGGAACACTGGTTACGGATGAAATATGCGAAAATATCAAGGCATCTGGCATAAGAATAGCCTCCCTCAGCCTTGACGGTTCGACAGCAGAGGTGCATGACGATTTCAGGGATGAAATGGGCGCATTCAAAGGGACGATCAATGCTGCAAGGCTCTTTAAAAAACACGGCATCGAATTTATCATCAATTCATCATTCACAAAGAGGAATCAGGAAGAGATTCCAAAGGTCTATAAGCTGGCAAAGAAGCTCGGCGCCACTGCATGGTATATGTTCATGATAGTACCCACAGGCAGGGGCGAGGAGATAATGAATGAACTCATTTCAAAGGAAGATTATGAGAAGATGCTGGAATGGCATTACCAGATGGAAAAAGATGAGCACGACATGCTTGTAAGACCAACATGCGCCCCGCATTACTACAGGATAGTGCTGCAGAAATCCAAAGAAGAAGGCGCAAAGTTCAAAAGAAGAGCCCTGAAGTTTTCCACCGGCGGCTCAAAAGGATGCATAGCAGGACAGCTTATCTGTCTTATAAATGTTGACGGCGATGTGCTTCCGTGCAGCTATTTCCCAATGTCTGCAGGCAATATCAGAAAACAGACATTCAAGGATATATGGGAAAATTCAGAACTGTTCAAGGATTTGAGGGATTTCAAGAAATACAAGGGAAGATGCGGCTCCTGCGAATTTGTGAATGTATGCGGAGGATGCAGGGCAAGGGCATATTCTGTATACGGAGATTATCTTGCGGAAGAGCCGTTCTGCAGATATGTTCCGCTGAAAATGAAAAAAATCGGAGGCTAAATGAACGATACCTTTCTTAAGGCATGTAGAGGCGAAAAGACTGATTACACACCCGTATGGCTCATGAGACAGGCAGGAAGATACCTTCCCGAATATCAGAAGGTAAGATCAAAAGTAGATTTTCTTACGCTTTGCAAGACGCCCGAGCTTGCTGCAGAGGTGACAATACAGCCTGTGGATATTTTAAAGGTGGATGCTGCAATACTTTTTTCAGACATTCTTGTTCCTGTAGAGCCTATGGGAATGAAGCTCGAATTTTCAGAATCAAAGGGCCCGATTCTCTATGATCCCATAAGAAATGATATTGCTGTGTCAAAGCTCCGCAGGATAAAGGCAGAGGATGATGTGCCCTTTGTCATGGAGACGATAAAGATGCTCGTTAAAAAGTTAAATGTACCATTGATAGGATTTTCAGGAGCTCCATTTACCCTTGCCACTTATATGATAGAAGGCGGCAGCTCAAAGAATTTTATTAACACCAAAAAGATGATGTTCCAGACGCCCGATCTTTATGTAAGGCTTATGGAAAAGATTACGGATACCGTAATAAATTATCTTCAGGCGCAGATAAATGCAGGCGTCCATGCAATACAGGTGTTTGATTCATGGGCAGGCATTCTTTCTCCTGTTGATTTCGAGAAATATGCACTTCCTTATGTCCAGAAGATAGTCTCGACATTCAAAGGCAAGGTGCCTGTTATTTATTTTGCCTTTAACGGGAGCGCAATGCTTAAGAAGGTCAAACAGTCAGACGCTGATGTCCTTGGCATTGACTGGAGGATCGATATTTCTGATGCTATAAACACATTGGGCAATGATGTTGCAGTTCAGGGAAATCTCGACCCCTGTACTCTTTTCGGGACAAAGGATATGATTCGTGATAGGGTAGCAGGAATACTTCATGGAGCAAAAAACGCAAAGGGACATATATTCAATTTAGGCCACGGGATACTGCCTGAAACTCCGGTTGAGAATGCCATTGCAATGGTCGAGGCAGTGCATGAGTTGAGCAGCAGTAGAGGATAAATAGCCGATAAGCTGCGCCTTATTTTGTGTTTTTGTGCTAAAATTAATCCTGA
>NZ_DAIOFX010000021.1:0-10084 GCF_036745535.1 Dissulfurispira sp. | reverse complement strand
AGAAGTCTCTACCGACATTGATATGCCGGTTGATTTCTCAAAGCAACACGACCATTATCTCTATGGCATTCCAATATTATAATAATACAGGAGTATAAATGCTTAATCTCGGCGTGCTTGCATCGGGCAGAGGCTCGAATTTTCAGTCTATAATCGATGAGATAGAGGCAGGCAAACTCGATGCATCAATTAAACTCCTCGTAGTTGACAATCCTGACGCCTACGCCATAGAACGTGCAAAAAAACATTCCATCGAATATTTATATATAAATCCAAAGGAATTCTCCACAAAGGATGATTTTTTCTTAAAGGTATCAGATGAACTAAAGGCAAGAAATGTTGAGCTTGTTGTACTTGCAGGATTTATGCGTATTGTGAGAAAGCCTCTGATAGATGCCTTTCCAAATAAAATTATGAACATCCATCCTGCCCTTTTGCCTTCTTTTCCTGGACTTCACGGGCAGAAGCAGGCAATGAATTACGGCGCGAGGATCAGCGGCTGCACTGTGCATTTTGTTGATGAGGGAATGGACACAGGGCCTGTAATTATTCAGGCGGCAGTACCTGTATCTCCCGACGATACAGAGGAGACACTTTCGGCAAGGATTCTTAAACTCGAGCACAAGATTTTCCCTGAGGCGATAAGGCTCTACGCAGAGGGCAGGCTGAGTGTTGAGGGAAGGGGTGTGAAGATAAAGGGCTACGAACTGAAAGACGAATATATTGTAAATCCGCCATTAAGGTTGAAATGATAGGGCATAACATTTTCGCTCATTCTCGGCGGGCATCCAAGCCCGCCTCCGAGGCTAAGCCAGCCCGCTTAGACATCCATGTCACGCCTGGGCTGCCTAAGTCCACTCAAATGTCATGCCCTATCAATTTGTCTATTAAAAGTCGTATCTGAGGTAATCATGGAACAGTGGCCGACATTGGAAGAGCAGATAGAGCAGGCAGGCATATATTATCCGAGAAAGTATGACATCACATACAGGATAGGTTATGTCCTTCAGAGCATTGGCGCCCTTGGCTTTGCCATTCTTTATGCCTTGGGATCAAAACTGCAAATAATACCCTTTGTGATATTCGATGCAGGCATAGCTCTCTCATCGATATTTCTCCTTGTCTGGAAGGCAGAAATTAAAAAGTTTATACTCAGGATGACCTTTGCAGGAATAGCACTTCAAATCAGCAGTATTTTTGTCGGTCCTATCGATGCCTTTTATGCTGGAAAGATGTTTTTCTTAGGATTGGGGCTTACCCTTGCCGGCGGTGCTGGATTGGTGGGCAAGGAGGCCTATTGCTTCAGGTTTAATGAGGGGTGGCTTCTTTTGATGGTTTATCCGTTGGCAGTAATTCCAAATTTGTTCGGCTTCGCAAGCCATAGGTATAATCTTATAGTTTCCGCTGTTATAGCTGTTTTACAAATCTCATTTTTAAGAAGAAAACTGTCCCAGCCCCTTTTGAAGAAATGCGAAGGCAATGTGTGCGGACTGCCTGAAACAAAGAAATGAGAATTTCCGGTGGCATCGCAAAGGGAAGAAAGGTTGGACTTAGAAAGGCCTTTGTAAAAAAGGGCGAGGCTGGCGAATTAAGGCCCACCTCTGCAAAGGTAAGACAGGCAATTTTCAATATCCTCGGAGACAGAATAATAGATGCCGCATTTTTAGACCTCTATGCAGGCACAGGCGCTGTCGGAATAGAGGCATTGAGCAGAGGCGCCGGAAAAGTATTTTTTGTCGATGACAATTCTTTGAGAATTAGCATTATAAAAGAGTTGATAGAAAAGTTCGGTTTCAAGGACAGGGCCAAAGTCGTTAAAGACAGGGCTTCAAATTTTATAAAAAAATCCGAATCTGTTTTTGATATCATTTTTGTTGACCCGCCTTATGCCTCCGGAGAGCTTGATATAATCCTGCCCCTCATTGACGAGAGGAGTATTTTAGGGGATAATGGAGTTGTGATTGCCGAACATTCTTCCAAAAAGAAATTGATATCGGAAATAGGGATTTTAAGGCTTATAAAAACTTATAAGTATGGAGATACATCACTAACACTTTACAGAAAGGAGGAAAAGGTAGAGGTAAAGGAAAAGCATAGGAAAACAGATTAATATTTTTTCCTTATCTTAACCTTAACCTTTGCCTTTACCTGTATTTTATGAGATTAGGCATTTATCCCGGAACATTCGACCCAATAACAAACGGACATCTCGATCTTATCAAAAGGGGATTGAGGATATTTGATGAAATTATAATAGCGGTTGCCCCAAGCCCCAAAAAACAGCCCCTTTTCACACTCGAAGAGAGGTTGAGGCTCACAAGGGAGGCGGTTAAGGATTGTAAGAATGTAAGAGCAGAGGCATTCAATGGCCTTCTTGTCGATTATGTGAGGAACAGAGAGGGTGTCGCAATTATAAGGGGTTTAAGGGCTGTATCTGATTTCGAATATGAGCTTCAGATGGCACTGATGAACAGAAGGCTTGATATGAACATAGAGACTGTCTTTATGATGCCTTCAGAAGAATTCTCCTTTCTTACATCCACCATTGTTAAGGAGGTGGCATCCTTCGGAGGTTCTGTGAAGGGGCTTGTGCCTGATATAGTAGAGAAGGCGCTGAAGGAGAAGTTTAAGGTAATCGAGGATATTGTGGAGTAAAGACCAATGCCAAAAGAGGCGCTTTTAATTATCGATATGCTCAATGATTTTGTCCTTCAAGGCGCTCCCCTTGAAGTGCCTGAAACGAGAAAGGTCATTCCTGCAATAAAAAGGGAGATAGAAAAGGCAAGGGAGGAGGGCAAGCCGGTTATATACGTCTGCGATGTCCACGAGCCCGATGATAAAGAATTCTCAAAATTCGGATGGCCTGCACATGCAGTTAAAGGGACGGCGGGCGCTCAGGTTGTGGATGAATTAAAACCGCAAGTCGATGACATTATAATCGAAAAGACGACATATTCAGGATTTTATAATACAAAACTAAATGAGACATTAAAAAATCTTGGTGTCGATAGTCTCAGGCTTACTGGATGCGTTACGCATATATGCGTTATGTTTACTGCATCCGATGCGGTATTGAGGGATTATAAGGTTACGGTTGTAAAGGATGGCGTTGCAGGGCTTTCAAAGGAAGACCACGAAGCAGCATTGCGAATAATGAAGAATGTAATGGGGATAAATTTAATTTAAGGATTGTAATATTTTTTATTTTTAGGCATATATTCCTGCTCTACATAACCGCCGTAATCATGCGGATACTTGTAGCCTTTACCGTGTCCTAATTTCTTAGCCCCCGGATAATGGCTGTCTTTCAAATGATCAGGCACTTCCATTGTCTGCTCGTTCTCAATATCCTCCATTGCAGCCTCTATTGCCTTGTAACAGGCATTGCTTTTAGGGGCATTTGCAATGTAAATTGTTGCCTGTGCAAGGGGAATCCTCGCCTCGGGCATTCCTATAAATTCCACTGCCCTCAGTGCTGATGTGGCAATTACAAAAGCCATAGGGTCAGCGTCTCCAACATCTTCAGAGGCGCATATAACAATCCTTCTTGCTATGAATCGAGGATCTTCCCCTGCATAAAGCATCTTTGCAAGATAATAAACTGCTGCATCAGGGTCGGATCCCCTCATGCTCTTTATAAAGGCCGATATTGTGTCGTAATGCTGATCTCCTTTTTTGTCATATACAATGACCTTTTTCTGAATGGATTCTTCTGCTACTTGAAGGGTTATTTTTATTATGCCGCTTTCATCAGGACTGGTTGCCGGAGATGTGGTTAATGCTGCTACTTCAAGTGCTGACAATGCCTTTCTTGCATCGCCGTCAGACATCTTTGCTATATGTTTCAGGGCATCCTCATCTGCGTATATATTTGCCGAGCCCGCGTTCCCTATCCTGAATTGCATTATTCAGGAGACTTAAGATATTTTCCTCTGTGAGCGGTTTTAATTCAAATACCTGACTCCTCATTTTATCTTGCCGAGCATCTTTATAAATGTCTTTAAGAGATCAGGGTCGTAATCACCTGTCTCTTTTGCAACGATCGATAATGCATAAAACGGCGAGAACGCCGGCTTGTAGGGTCTCTGTGTTGTCAGTGCATCGTAACAGCCTGCAATTGCCGTTATTCTGCCGAACAGCTTTATATTATTTCCCGACAACTGAAAGGGATAGCCTTTTTCCTGTTAGTTTTTCATGGTGTTGTATGACTGCAGCAAAGGATTCCTCGGGTATTTCTTTATGGGCGCGCAGTATCTTCTCTCCTTCGATAACATGGCTCCTTAATACTTTATATTCGATATCATTGAGCTTCCCTTGCTTGTTCAGAATTTCGTAGGGCATGGCACTTTTACCTACATCGTGTAGCATTGCCCCGATCCCGAGTTTTTCTACATCGTCTGTTTTGAGTTCGATTGCCATTCCCAGTCCAATGGACATAATAGCCACATTTACGGAATGCGTGTATGTGTAATAATCATAGCCTTTCAATAAAAGCAGGTCGTAAATGGCATCTTTGTTTTTCAAAATGCAGTCAATTATGTTATCCACCGTGGACTTTACTTCTTTTATCTTCTCCCCGCTCCTCGGATTATCGAGGAGGTCCTTTATTATTATCTTTGAATTCTCTCTTATGACCGCTGCCTTTACCTTTAAGCTGTCTTGTCAGGATGTACTGTCTTTTAATAACGAATCGAGATAGGCATTATAAAGCTGAACATCCGACTTTTTTATGACAATGTCTCCGCTTGCATTTAATATATTCTCATCTATCTTTACAGGCGACTTCTCTGCGGCTTCGACAACAGGGCTGAAGACAAGTTTGTCCAGCGTAAAGAGGCTGAAGTTTATCATTGTTCCCGGGACAAGGATGTTTCTGTCTATTTGATAATACTGCTCCTTATGGTAGGAGTATTCTTTGAATACTGCAGGGTCGTCATAGAAAGAGGTCTTGTGGGTCTTTGTCTGGGGAAGGTAACGCTCAGGCAAAGGAACCTCTTTCATTTTAATGTAAATTTCCGAGATGCCCCTCTTTTTAAGAAGATCCCTGGTGATGTTGGTATAAAGCATCCCCTTGCTGAACAGTTGTTTTGTGAGGCCCTTATCTTTGATAAACACATCAAATGGCAGGCGCATCCCTACGATCAGTTTATCTACCTGCACAGGCGTATCTGGCTCGTCGATTTCTCTGTATTTTGTTACCATGGTCAGTATTTAATAAACATAGGTTTTTAGATTGATTCTATATCTTTTTGGGTTTATTATATTTAGGTTATACAGTAGTTAATAGCCGGTAGCAAGCAGTTCAAAAAGGAGGCTATTATGTTTCATACAGCAGACCCTGAAGATGTATTAAGCGGGAAGATTACGGATGTTTATTTCGAAAGGACATTAAGAATACTAAAGGCAAAAGGGATCAATCCGATAGTAAAGGCAGAATTTATAGCAAAGAGTTTCCCTGATAACTACCCATGGGCAATATTTGCCGGACTTGAAGAGGCACTATATTTATTGAAAAACCTTCCCATAAAGGTTAGGGCGATGAAAGAGGGCACTATTTTCTATACATACGAGCCGGTGATGGAGGTAGAGGCGCGGTATCAGGACTTCTGCGTGTATGAGACAGCAATCCTCGGCCTGATATGTCAGGCATCAGGTGTTGCTACAAAGGCAGCCCGGTTCAAGAAGCTTTCAGGGGAAAGGCCTGTAATCAGTTTTGGGGCAAGGAGAATGCATCCTATACTTGCACCCATGATCGAAAGGAATGCATACATCGGCGGATGCGACGGCGTTGCTGTTGTGAAATCAGGCGAAATTATCGGCGAAGACTCGATGGGCACGATGCCCCATGCGCTGATAATATGCATGGGCTCAACTGTTGATGCAATTAAGGCATATGATGAGGTTTTAGAGCCGAAATTTAAGAGGGTGGCGCTTATTGACACATTCCTCGATGAAAAATTCGAATGTCTCAATGTAGCAGAGGCAATGGGCGAGAGGCTTTTTGCAGTGAGATTCGATACCCCTGCTTCAAGGAGGGGCAATTTTTATCGTATCCTTGAGGAATGCAGGTGGGAGCTGGATCTCAGGGGGTATAAACATATAAAATTCTATGTAAGCGGCGGCATAAAAGAGGAAGACATTCCTGTTCTGAATCCCGTGGTTGATGGTTATGGCATAGGCACATCAATAAGCAATGCACCTGTTGTCGATTATACAATGGATATTATGGAAGTCGAAGACAAACCACTCGCAAAAAGGGGGAAATGGTCAGGGAGCAAAAGGGTATTGAGATGTCCTGCCTGCAATAAGGGGACTATAGTCCCTCACAATAATAAACAGCATAAATGCGAGTGCGGTGCGATATTTGAGGATATACTCATTCCGGTAATGGACAACGGGAAATATCTCATAGACATGCCTTCGCATAAAGAGATAAGGGGTTTTGTTTTAAGCCAAATAGAAAGGCATTCCATTTAATTAATGTTTTACATACTGACTGCCATATTCCTCTGGAGTTCCCTCGGCATTGTCATAAAGCTCTCAGGCATGCCCGTGCATCTGCTGATGTTTTTTTCCTGTATCATCTCGGTATCATTAATCGGTCTGATCCTCACAAAAAAGGAATTCAGGCAGTATATGCCGAACAGGAAGGGGGTTCTGCATCTCTTTGTTCTCGGTCTTATAAGCCTGATCAATACATTTTCATTTTTTTATGCATATAAAAATACATCCGTTGCCAATGCTGTTTTGACCCATTATACCGCGCCTGTGATGGTTGCATTCCTTGCGCCAATATTTTTAAAAGAGAGACTGACCGTCAGGGTATTGATAGCCGTTGCTGTTGCTACCGCAGGTTTATGGATTATGCTTGGTGTTTCCGTAAGCCATTTTTTCAGTCTTGTGATTGCTGGAGATAAAGACGCCGGCGGCATCCTTGCAGGGCTTTTTTCGGGATTTGCCTATGCGGTGCTGATAATCATTATCCGGATACTGGCACAGAACTTAAACCCCATGATCATGACATTTTTTCAGAATCTCTTTATTGCCGCTATGTTGTTGCCATCTGTCTCATTCTCTCAGGCTCTTAACTGGTGGGCATTCGGCGTGATGGGAGTTGTGCATTCAACTATAGCGCCTATTCTTTATTTCAGGGGCATGAGAGACGTAACTGCCAACAAGACCGCCATATTAGGCTATTTAGAGCCTGTCTGTGCAATAGTTTTAGGGATGATATTTCTGGAAGAGGCAGTGAATTACAAGACGATAATCGGCGGTTCGATGATACTGTTTTCAGGGTATCTCACGATAAAATCATGACCTTATTATATCCACTGGCTGTATAGTGGTTGCCTTCTTAGAAGGGTATATCCCTGCCAGTATTCCCACAGCCACAGAAGCAGCGAAGGACAGCATAATACCTGCCAGAGAAATTGTGAACGGCAGCTCTGATATACGGAATATCACGGCGCTTGCGATAAAACCGATTGCCACTCCCACCATGCCGCCGATGAAAGATATAAACGAAGACTCCATGAGGAACTGAAGTATTATATCTCTTTTTCTCGAACCGACTGCCCTCCTGATGCCTATCTCCACACGCCTTTCATTTACGATGAGTATCATTATGGAAAGGATTCCGAGCCCTCCTATCAGGAATGAGACCACAGATGATATCCTTCCCAAAACCGTTATCATAGATGTGGTCTGTGTCTTCAAGGCCATGACGTCCTTTAAATCTATGACTGTGAAGTCTTCTTTTTTATCTCCCCCGATCTCATGCCTTTTCCTTAATATATCCTCGATCTCTGCCTTTGCAGCGGGAATCGATCTGTCATCTATAGTCTGGACATAGATGCTGTTGATGAAATCTTTATTGACAAACCTCCTGAGGTACGTATTAAGCGGTATGAATATCTGGTTGTCCTGATCGATTCCAGAAATATCAACGCCTTTTTCCTCCATTATCCCGATTACCTGACAGGGAACCCTGAAGATGAGAATATGCTTACCAATAGGATTTTCATCTCCGAATAATTTTTCTGCAACCCTTTTTCCAAGTACAGCAACCTTGTTTAGATTTCTGTTGTCGTTTTCTGTGATGAAGCTGCCTTCCTTCACGAAGTGATTCCTTATTTCAGTATAGTTTGGAGATGCCCCTACTACAAGCACGGATGTGAGTGCAATACTGCCGTATCTCACAGGAAAAGGCTTGTTCCCGGAGGGGGATATATTGCTCACATATCGAGAATTAGATGCAATTGCCTGTGCATCATGGAGGGTCAGGGTAGTTGCCTCGCTCAAAAGCCTTGTGCCCGAGACAACCCTTCTTACAATGCCGCTTCGCACAATAAGGAGATTTTTCCCGAGATTTTCTATCTCCATCTCGGTTTTTCTGGATAATGAATCCGACAGGTTGGATACGACGATAATGGAGAATGTGCCTAAAAAGACGCCCAGCACAGCAAGGGAAGTCCTCAGCCTGAAATTACACAACGAACGCCATGCGATTTTAAGATTCAGTGTTATCCTTTTCATTCACCCATTGCTCCATTCCCCTTCATCCCCTTATTGCCTCTATGGGTTTCAAGTTTGCAGCCCTGTTTGCAGGCTGTAAACCAAAACCTATTCCCACTGCCCATGAAAGGAGCAGCCCTATGGCAAATGCCTTCCATGAAAAATGGATAGGAAACTGTGCTATTAACATGAGGAGTTTTGAAGACAGCAGACCTAATAGAAATCCAAATAAGCCTCCGATGGTCGTAATAACCACCGACTCGCCGAGGAACTGTATTAGCACATCTCTCCTTTTTGCGCCTGCTGCCCTTCTTATGCCTATCTCTGTTGTTCTCTCTTTGACCGATAACAAAAACAGATTTGCGAGGACAAACCCGGCAACTATCAGAGATATGAGTCCCGTGACTCCTAAAAACATCACGAGCGAACCCGTTAGAGCAACGAGGAACTTTACTATCTCTTTTGGAGAAACAATCCTGAAGTCATCCGGTTCGTCGTCTAAAATCTTATGCCTTTGTCTGAGAAATGACCTGAGATCTTCCGCATGGGTGTAAAGATTCTCCTGATCAACAAATCTTATTCTGAATGCAGATACGTATTTCGTCTCATTCTGGAGTTTTTTCATTACTGTGGTTAGCGGGAGGATAATTCTGTCATCGAGATTGTGGCCTGAAGGAGAAGTCCCCCTTTCTGACAATACACCAACTATCTGGACAGGTATGCCTTTAACAAGTATGTATTTACCCACCGGGTCTTCGCTGTCAAAGAGTTCTTTTAACAGATGCTGTCCGATTAAACCGACATTCCTTAATCCTCTTACATCGTCTTCCGTAAAATCAGAACCCTGTATTACAGGCCATGTGAACACACGGCTGTAGTCGCTCGTAGAGCCTATTACCTGTGTTTGATGTTTCTTGTTCTTATATGAAACATTGGTATTGCCGATGGATGTAGTCGGAACCACCAGATAGGCGCTGGAGAATGCCTGTTTTACAGCCTCTACATCATCCAATGTCAGCGTCTTCTGTCTCAGACCTACTGCCCTCGCTTCCTCGCCCCCGCTGAATATCATCAGAGAATCAGGGCCAAACCTCGCCACAATATCAAGTGCCTCTTTATATGCCCCCTCTGTGGCGGCGACAATTACAGTGATCGATGCAATACCCAGTGCTACGCTTATCAGACAGAAAAAAGTCCTCAGCTTGAAGGCCCTTACAGCCCTGATTGATTGGGAAATTATTTTAACGAGCCTGTCCATAACCTCTACTTACTATAACTTAAAGTTAGGGATTTTATATATGTCAGGCACGGCTCAGAGACTTTAAAAAGTGTTAGTTCAGGTGTATATAAAAAAATTATAATCGCATTACCCAACAAGTGTCCAAAGTCGTAGATGACGGATGCAAGATAAATGTTTTTACAGGTGCAGAGTTTAAAGTCTTTTTGCCGCACCTGACATATATTTCTAAATTAAAATCGCTCAATTTAGGTTTTATAAATTTTTGTTGACATGATTTTTTCCCCTGTGTTAATGTTCAAGTCATGAACAGTGATAAAGCCCCTGATGAAA
>NZ_DAIOFX010000020.1:0-25904 GCF_036745535.1 Dissulfurispira sp. | reverse complement strand
ACAATGGGGAAAGAAGCCCTTAAAGGAATTTACACAAAATGATTGACACTACCGACAGACTTTTTAAAAATATTTTTAACTACTCCAGATTTTAGAAATGAGGTTATAACAACATATCAAAAATCAGGAAGCAAATAAAATGCTTAAAAATATAGCACTTACAGTTATTTTACTGTTAGTAAATGTAAACATCATCTCATGTGACGATAATAACAGAAACGGTAAATCAGCTACTTTAAAAGAATAATGAAAAATATTTTATTTTTCAATAGCTTTTCTGTTAATTCTTATAGTTATAAAATCGAAACTAAATATGAAAAATTTTTATTTTTCAATAACTTTTTCACTAATCCCTTTGGCCACAGAAAGGAGAGTAACAAATGAAAATCATATTATTAAGTTTACTGTCAATACTATTTTTTACTGCTAACACATTCGCACTTGACACAAGCACTGAAACTGGAAAGACGCAAAAACAAGACATTGAAAGAAGTAAAAGCCTTAAAAAGTCAAAAGAAGAAAAAGAGAGTAGAGGCAAAAGAAAATCCGATACCGTAACTACAGGTATTGACAAGCAGACACAGGAAACGATTAAGGCAATAGGTCAAGCTATGAGTCAAAGCGAAGCAGATGTCACTTTACCGCTTGAGGCAGTATTCATGGATAGAATATTACACAGCTTGAAGGTAATACAGAGCCTTTTAAGACTTGTAGGATAGTCACAGCGCCGAAACTCTCTCGGGATTTAAAATTTCTCATACTGCTTCTATCTGTTTCCATCATTGCCCTCTCAGCAGCTTTATTCCTTCGAGGACTAATGATAAAGGACTTCAGGGAATATCTGGAAGGCGAGCTTGAGGACAGGGTTTATTGGGTAATGGCAGACCTTGAAGGTACATATGAAAAATATTCTGGATGGAACAAGGAAGTTATCGGCGAGGATGCGATATGGGCGTTGATGCTGGGCATTGAGATAAGAATCTTTGATATTGACGGCAAACTTGTAATGAATACCGAGAATGCTCTCGGCACACTGTCTCCTCTGGTAAAAAACGTGTGATGTCTATCTCTGAACTCAGGGCAGCAGAAAAGGGCAGCAGGTTTCTACCATACCCTCTTTTTTGGGAGGTAAGGAAATCGGCCTCCTTGAAGTAAGATTCCTGAAGCCAAAGAAAGAGAACATTTTTATAGAAAGGTCAAACAGGTTCCTTGTAATTTCTCTTTTTGGATTAGGCGGTTTGGCTGTTTTTCATTGGTCTGCCTTATTCCAAGGTTCAGGCGATGAATGGATGGTGGGATGGGCCTTATGGAGATTACTGTCCTATGTGGGGATGGTATGGGGCAAAAAACCTGTGAGGACTATAAAGGAAGCAGAAAGAATTCTTAAGGATTATTTTTCAAAATATGAAGATATAAAGATAGGCAAGGTTAAGGAGAGGGAATGGTTTTTTGAGGCGGATATTAAAGATAAAAACAATAATCTGATTGATAAAGTGATAATAGACAAAAGGACGGGCAGGATAAGGTCAATATATTAGCATAGGAGGCAGGTATGATGCGTAATTGGATGTGGGGTGGGATGGAATGTACGGATACGGTATGGGCTGGGGATGGTTTGGCCTTATTCTGATGATAATCTTCTGGGGGTTGGTAATCTTGGGAATTGTCTATCTTGTAAAGGCGCTTACTGGTAGAGGCGCATCTCCCAAAGAAGAAACTGCCCTTGACATTCTTAAAAAGAGATATGCAAAGGGAGAAATTGATGCGGAGAGTTTGAGAGAAAGAAAAAGGATTTAGAGTCCTGACCGCACAATAATTGTAGAAAATGTTTATGGAGTTGATTTATGCACCAAAAATTCAGCAGTATTGCTTATATTAAGATGCTAAGAAGATTGCTTATATTATTTATACTTGTTGTCTATACCTTCATCCCCTCTGTTCACAGTATAGCCTGTGATGAGCATGTATCGCCATCCCATGGAAGAGTGATTGACATCAGCTATAAAAACCTTCCACAAACAAATGTGACATTCTCTATAACCGACACTGATAGACATGATGATAAACCATCTACTAAAAACGAAGCTGCCAATTGTTGCTCTACATGTTGTAATACTATCGGAGGGATTAGTTCTCACAATTACAACACTATCTTTATATCAGTCTCTTTAGTCCCCAAACCAGTGTTTATTGCCTTTTTAGAACCTGTGTTCTCAATCAACAAACCGCCTCAAAATTAATCTTTCTCACCCATTAGTTAACAGCCGTAATTAATCATTGTAGGGAGTGTTATATCCGCTCAAGGATATTACTGCGCATTACGGTTAACACCAAAGTTTATTAAGGAGGTTTGTTTAATGCTACGAGGTGTGAAGCTGAAAACAATAATGGACATTGTCCTCATATGCCAATATTCTCACCTATCAGTGGTGTAGTAATTGAAAAGAGTGTATCTCAAGGCGAGGTTGTAGGTATTGAGAAGTATCTCTTTACAGTGGCAGACCTTTCAATGATGACATGCTTGATGAAGTGGTAGAAACAATACAGAAAAATGCCCATACAGGGAACAAAGGCGACGGGAAGATATTCGTCTATGATGTCAAAGATGCCATAAGAATAATGACAGGTGAGCGCGGCGAAGCCGCTGCATAACAATTTTTGATTTATGATTTCAGATTTTGGATTTAAAATTTTGAAATCTGCAATCAACAATCAGCAATTTATAAGGGGAGGATTTAAGATGAGAAGGTTATCGGTTTTTATAATGATGATAGTTTTAGGAATATTTGTTATTGCTGGCAGCGCAATAGCTGGTGAAAAAGAGATAATGGCAAAATCACAAAGCGAGAGAACGGATGTCTTCAGCGAAGTTAAGGAAGAAGGCATGCCACCTAAGGGCTTTGTTGATGTTGTAATTAAGGCGTCTATAAAGACCCACCTTGAGGGCTATTATATCATGGAGTCTAAGGAATCTCTTCATGGGAAACCTGAATATCCGTTTGTCTTGAATATAGATGGACAGGGTGTTTTATGGAAAGCGGATGGACAGAGGCATATAGTTCCTGCATATGATGACAAAGGCAAAGCAAACACCGATCCGGAAGCAGGCGAGGGAATGAAATATGTCCTTGAAAAAAAGAATCAGGCTTGCTGCTGGTTCGCACAGAATATTCTTTGGACTCCCAGAGGATAAGTATTCTGTAGAGGTTGAAATTGCCCTTAAAGAGGGAGAGTCGGCTGTCTTAGAATTTAAGCCTGTTTACAGATACAAGACACGTCCTTATCGTATCCCCGCATTTTTAAATGGGATCAAAGGTTACGAAGTATTTTGGGACGGGAAACAGCTTCAATAAAGGCTAAAAGCAAACGAATCAGGCGGAGTTTTTTGCTCCGCCTGAAAGATATCTTCGCTCCTTCTGATACAATCTTTGCATTTTATCTGCCAATTTGAGATAATAGAAAAATTAAGTTGTTATTTCATCTCTGATAGTTTTGCCGGAGCACAGGGACTTGGATTTCACACATATAATAAGACAGATTGCGATTACCGCTGTTCCTATCCTTATAGCGATCATCCTGCATGAGGTTGCCCACGGCTATGTTGCCTACAAACTGGGTGATCCAACTGCAAAAATGTTGGGCAGGCTGACGCTGAACCCAATAGCCCATATCGATATGTTCGGTACAATCATCATACCGCTGCTTTTATTTGTTTTTACCAATGGTCAGTTTGTCTTCGGCTATGCAAAGCCTGTCCCGATAAATCCGTATAACTTCAAAAATCCCAAACGTGATATGGCAATATCGGCAGCAGGCGGGCCTGCCACAAATATATTACTGGCAATTTTAAGCGTACTATTTCTTAAATACGCAGTAATCCCTGCATCTGCCTTTGTGTCCGATGATGTGGTGGCAAAGGTGATCAAACCTATGGTAATGATGCTTACGGCCAACGTAACCATAAATGTGATACTGGCATCTTTCAATCTGATACCCATTCCGCCATTGGACGGAGGCAGGGTTCTCATGGGACTGCTGCCGCATAAGCAGGCACAGGCGCTTGGAAAGCTTGAGCCTTTCGGGATGATTATAGTATTGATACTCGTGATGACAGGTATGGCAGGTTATATAATAATGCCTTTGATAAGATTGTTTCTGGGCTTAATCGATATGGTTTAGCATGGCAATAATTCGTAATCATGGATGTCGTAATTATGGATGGCAGGTGTTCTAAAAAGACTTTAATAGCGATACCTTAGAGCCGATCCCTCCTGCTGTTTAAGGGCAATTTCAGTATCACCTGTCCATTCAGCAAAGAAACAGGCAGCAAAATAATCTCATCGCATTATTAAAGGCTTTGAGGAACACCTGCCATCCATAAAAGAAGATTTAAAGGGAGGAAATATGGATAGAGAGCGTGTGCTGAGCGGCATGCAGGCGAGCGGGAAAGTTCATTTGGGAAATCTTGTCGGAGCCCTCAAGAATTGGGTAAATCTGCAGGACAAATACGACTGTTTCTATTTTGTCGCTGACTGGCATGCACTCACAACAGGATATGCAACCCCATCCACTATAAAGGAGAGCACACAGGACCTCCTGATAAATTTCATTGCTGCTGGTTTAGACCCTGACAAATCGACAATTTTCATTCAGTCCATGGTTCCGCAGCATGCAGAATTGCATCTTCTTTTATCCATGATAACTCCAATCGGATGGCTTGAGAGGGTTCCAACATACAAAGAGAAACAGGAACAGTTAAAAGATAGAGACCTTTCGACATATGGTTTTCTTGGCTATCCTGTTTTGCAGGCCGCTGACATAATTATTTACAGGGCAAAGCATGTGCCTGTTGGAATTGACCAGTTCCCGCACCTTGAGATATCGAGGGAGATTGCGAGGAGGTTTAATTATCTCTATAAAGAGGTATTCCCTGAGCCTGAAGGGCTGCTCACAGAGTTTCCGAAGGTTCCGGGTCTTGACGGAAGGAAGATGTCAAAGAGCTATGACAATGCAATCTATTTGAGCGATACTCCAGAGGTTGTCGAGCAGAAGATTAGGACAATGATGACAGACCCTGCAAGGAAAAGAAAGACGGATAAAGGAGAGCCGGAGTTATCACCTGTTTACCACCTGCACAAGATATTCTCTTCAGAAGAGGAACTCAAAGAGGTTGCCCACGGGTGCAGGACAGCAGGAATAGGGTGTATAGACTGTAAAAAAATACTGATAAAGAATGTATTTGCATACATGGAGCCGATATGGAAAAAGAGGAATGAACTGATTTCAAATCCTGACATGGTTTTTGAGATAGCCAGAAAAGGCTCCGAGAAGGCAGGAAGAGTGGCTGAGGAGACGATGAAACTTGTAAGAGAGGCGATGGGGCTGGCCTGATCAGTCAAAGTCCGCATATATCTCTCCGAGGTTTATCCCTGCGATGTTTCCCCTTTCATCTAATGCAGGCGGAATATTTCAAACTCAAATCAGGTGTGTCTGGAAATCTTCTTTGCCGCAACGGCATGAACTACGGATATATAGTATTATGAAATGAAATTGCAAACAAGTCAGCGGATGGCTTACAGCCACCGCTGATTTAGCCCATATTTTGCTGTTTCAATCTTAACACAATTTATATTTAGTGTGATAAACTTAAAATGTAAATGCTGCAATGCCTATTTTGCAGGAAAGGAGGGTTATAAATGACTGTTGTTGAAAGGTGGCTAAAGAGCTGCATATGAAGCCAAAAGAGCTTTTAAAGGAAAGCGTTAAAACCTATCTTGAACAGAGACTTTCAAAAATAGATGCGGAGTTTTTCTTGATTGCAAAAAAAAATACGGAGTGAAGGATGTCTTTGACTTGAATGCAAAGGTAAAGAGTGGATTGGTTAGCGAAAGCGAAGCATATGACGATTATTTTGCATTAGATAACCTTGAGGCAGAGAAGGAGAAAATAAAAAATTTTCTGGAAAAACTATAATGACCCCCCTTATCCTTGTCACAAACGATGATGGTGTTCATTCGCCAGGAATAATCGCCCTTTTTAAGGCGATGAAGGAGATAGGGGATGCTTATATCGTTGCCCCCGACAGGGAGAGGAGTGCGGTCGGCCATGCACTCACGCTTCACAGGCCTTTAAAAGTCGAGGAACTTCGTGAAAATGTCTTCAGCGTAAACGGTACACCGACAGACTGCGTTGCTTTAGCCATCCATAAAATATTGCCGAGGAGGCCTGACCTTGTTGCATCGGGAATAAACAGGGGAGCAAATCTTGGAGATGACATAACATATTCAGGAACTGTTTCCGCTGCAATAGAAGGGACTATTCTCAGTGTTCCGTCATTTGCCATTTCCCTTGTTGGAGATAAGCCATTCCATTGCGAGACCGCTGCTCCTTTTGCCATCGAAGTTGCGAAATATATTCTTGAGAAATCTCTGCCATATGACACACTTCTTAATGTCAATGTCCCTAATGTCCCAAGGAGGGATATGATTAAGGGTATGAAGATTACAAGGCAGGGCAAAAGGGTGTATGATAGTGCCATACAGGATATATTTTCTCCATGGGGCGACAAACATTACTGGATTGGAGGGGGAAAGCCTTATTGGGAGCATGGAGAAGACATGGATATTCAGGCTGTGCTCGATAATTATGTCTCTGTAACGCCGATACATCTTGATTTAACTAATTATGAGGCACTGGAGTATTTAAAAAAGACATGGAAACAGTCATGAAATACGATGTCATTATAGTCGGTGCAGGTCCTGCAGGAATATTTTCTGCTCTGGAGCTTATGGAAAAGTCTCCTGAGTTAAGGATTCTCATTGTCGAGAAGGGAAAAGACATCGACAAAAGGCAATGCCCCATGGATACACAGGATGTGCCCTGCATGTCATGCCCTGAATGCGATCTTGTGAGCGGTTGGGGCGGCGCCGGTGCATTCAGTGACGGAAAACTCAATCTATCTCCGGAAATAGGCGGATTCCTTTCGAGATATGTTGATATGGCGACCCTTCAGTCATTAATAGATTATGTGGATGGCATATATGTAAAGCATGGTGCTCCTGAGAAACTTTACGGAGGCGATGAAAAAGAGATCGCCAGGATAAAGGACATTGCTGCAAAGAATGACCTCACATTTGTTCCATCAAAGATAAGACATATAGGTACGGACAGGTGCAGGGATGTGTTGAAAAGGATGAGGGAGGCTGTCAATGGAAAGGTTTCAGCAGTATTTGAGACAGATGTACAGCATATAATTGTAGAAAAGAAAAAGGCTGTGGGAATAAAACTAAAAGACGGTCAGGAGATATTCTCGGATTATGTTATCCTTGCGCCGGGAAGGGCATCGGCTAAGTGGCTTGAAACAGAGTCCAGAAGACTCAAGCTTACATTGCTTAAAAACCCTGTGGACATTGGAGTAAGGGTGGAGGTGCCTGCTCCTGTCCTTGAACCGCTTACGAGTATTACTTACGAGCCTAAGCTGATATTTTATTCAAAGAAGTTTGACGACAAGGTAAGGACATTCTGCGTTAATCCATACGGAGAGGTAGTGAAGGAGCATATAAAGGACATATGGACTGTGAACGGCCACAGCTATGCAGAGAGGAGAACAAACAATACCAATTTTGCAATCCTCGTAAGCACTTTTTTTACAGAGCCATTTGATGAGCCCATATCATACGGCACATATATAGCAAGGCTTGCCAATTTCCTCGGAGGAGGCGTTATTGTCCAGAGACTTGGCGATCTCATAAAGGGAAGGCGTTCAACGCATGAGCGCATATCAAAGGGAATAGTGGAGCCTACATTAAAGGATGCAACACCCGGAGATCTGAGCTTTGTCTTTCCATACCGCTATCTGTCCGATATTATGGAGATGCTTGAGGCTGTGGATAAAGTCGCTCCTGGTATTAACTCACGACATACGCTCCTTTATGGCGTGGAGGTGAAGTTCTATTCAATGCAGGTCAAGCTTACAGATGGACTTGAAACAGAGATAAAGAATCTCTTTGCCATTGGCGACGGTGCTGGTGTCAGCAGAGGGCTTATTCAGGCATCGGCCTCAGGAGTAATAGCAGCGAGGGAAATATTAAAGAGACATGGACGACTTTAAGCGACTCCGGTGAAGAAAAAAGTGACAGGCTACTTTTCAGGCAAATTCAGGCAAGCAGTAGTTTTCTCATACGCCTGATGTAGCGGAGAGAGAAGATATTAGGAAGAATAAAAGGGGACAGGCTACTTTTTAAATGACAAATTCAGCGAAACATCGGATTTTTCATCGGCCGGAGGCAGGGAGCTGCAGGCTCATAAATGGAAAGGAGAATTCAGGCTTTGTTTATGAGAGGCAGGAATTTTGAGATGGAAACGACAGAGACATTATGCACGATAGGAAGGACGAGACCATCGGGTCACGCAGGCAATGGGTTGATAACGGTTATGGAGTCAAAATGTTTAAAATGTTCGCTGTTAGTGGTATGAATCGCATAGACCCCGTTGTCTATCATAGTGGCTATGAGGAGATAGTCAAAGATAGATTGGGATTTAGGGCTATGTTTTTCAATAAGCCCGGTTATCGTGGCGATAGTTTGAGGCGTAGGGGCGATGACGCGAATATTGCTGCTTTTATAAAATCAAATAAGCTCTTTTGCCTTTACTGAAGACAGAGGGTTCTTGACCCTTCTTTTGTCGGTAATGACAGCATAAAGTTCCACTTCGTTAACTGCAGTATTCATAGTGGGCATGGACGACTATAAGAAGCTCAGGGATATGATGGTTGATTACCAACTCATCCCGAGGGGGATAAAGGACGAGCGCGTCCTTGCTGCCATGAGGAAGGTTCCACGCCATTTATTCGTACCCGATTTTATAAGACACAGCGCCTATGACGATATAGCACTGCCAATAGGCGATGACCAGACCATATCACAGCCTTATATGGTTGCAGTGATGACAGAGTTGCTGGAACTGAGAGGAGATGAAAAGGTGCTGGAAGTCGGGACAGGCTCAGGCTATCAGGCAGCACTATTGGCGGAATTGGCAAGAGAGGTTTATACAGTAGAAAGGATTTCCACTCTTGCAGATGGAGCAAGAAGGAGACTGACAGACCTCGGATACGAAAATGTATATGTAATAGTTAGCGATGGTACAAAGGGTCTGGAGGATAAGGCACCTTTTGATAGGATTATAGTCACTGCTGCTGCTCCAAAAATCCCCGAACCCCTGATAAATCAACTGAAGGATGGCGGGATTATCGTAGCGCCTGTTGGAGAGAGGTTTTCTCAGATATTGATAAAGGGCAAAAAAGAGAAGGGCATGCTCATCGAAGAGTACCATACTCCGTGCGTCTTTGTTCCGCTTGTGGGAGAATATGGGTGGAAGGGATAAGAAGTTGTTTAGTTTCTTAATAAAAAAGTTCTTGACCTTTTGTTTTTAAATCAATAAAATGTCTAAGTATGAGAAGAGAAAAATCAATATACGAGCTGCAAGCAGAAATCTGCAAGATACTCTCCAGCCCCAAGAGAATAGAGATAATCAGCGCATTAAAGGATGGGGAAAAGACCGTTGCGGAGCTTGTGGATATCCTGGGAACCCCAAAGGCCAATGTATCCCAGCATCTTGCTGTAATGAGGCTCAAGGGCATACTGAAGAGCAGAAGGGATGGCGTGAATATCTATTACAGCATAGCCAACCCTAAAGTAGTTCAGGCATGCTCCCTCATGAGGGAAGTGCTCAATGAGCTGTTGATGGAGAGAAGCAGGATGGCTGAACTGGTCAGAAAGGCCTAATCAATCCTGCCTTAATTCATCCCTTAAAAGACCTATCTGGTCTGAATTTCGGGCTTGACATATTTTATTATCCCGTGTTATTACTTATAGGCTTTTTTAGCCCCAAAACGTTATAAGATTCAGTATTACACTATAACGCATAACGCAAATGGAGAAACCTTCAATGGCCCTTGCAACATTTAAAGGAGGAATTCATCCGCCTGATAAGAAGGAGCTTTCCAAAGACAAGACAATTTCCCCAACTAAACCACCTAAAAGAGTTGTTATCCCGCTTGTTCAGCATATAGGAGCACCGTGTAAATTGGCTGTCGGTGTTGGACAGGAGGCAAAGAAGGGTGAGGTTATAGGCACTCCTGAGGGATTTGTCTCCGCTCCTGTTCATTCATCGGTTTCAGGAAAAGTTATTGCTATTGGAGATTTTCCCCTTGCCACCGGCAGGATGGTCACATCCGTTGTAATCGAGAACGACGGCAAGGAGGAGTGGACGTCATTAAAGGACAATCCCGATTATATGAAGCTCTCCCCCGATGAATTAAAGGCAAAGGTAAAGGATGCAGGAATAGTGGGAATGGGAGGGGCAGCATTTCCTACCCATGTCAAACTGTCGCCTCCAAAGGAAAAGCCTGTGGATGTGGTTATACTCAATGGCGCCGAGTGCGAGCCTTATCTCACAGCCGACTACAGACTTATGATAGAAAGGCCTCAGGAGGTTGTGGAAGGCCTGAAAATATTAATGAAGATTCTCGGCGTTAATAAAGGCTTTATAGGAATAGAGGATAACAAACCAGATGCTGTTGAGGCTATGAAAAAGGCTGCATCGGGAGAGCCGAACATCGAGGTCTGCGCCCTTGAAGTAAAATATCCGCAGGGGGCAGAGAAGATGCTCATAAAGGCAGCTGTCGGCAGGGAAGTGCCGCCGAGGGGACTCCCCATGGATGTGGGTGTTGTTGTGCAGAATATCGGTACGGCAGTGGCGGTTTATGAGGCAGCAAGGTATGGCAAGCCCCTTATCGAGAGGGTTGTTACCGTAACCGGAGAGGGAATAAAAGAGCCGAAGAATCTCATTGTGAAAATAGGCACACTGGTGTCTGATTTAATAGAGGAATGCGGAGGATTCAAGTCAGAGATAGCAAAGGTCATATCAGGAGGCCCAATGATGGGCTTTGCAATGTATTCTCTGGATGTGCCCGTAACCAAAGGTACATCAGGAGTCCTCGTCCTTCCCGAAGAAGATGTTGTCCATGCCGAAGGTTTTGGTCCGTGCATTAGATGCGGAAGGTGCATCGATATATGCCCCATGGGATTAATGCCATCAATGCTGAGTGTGCTTTCTGAAAAGGGCTTTTACGAAGAGACGAAGGACTACAATCTCTTTGACTGTTTTGAGTGCGGCTCATGCACATATGTATGCCCGTCGAAAAGGCCTATAGTACAATTTATAAGACTTGCCAAATCATTGGTAAAACCTTAATTGGAGGCTAAATTGGCAGAAGTAAAAAAGGAACATCAATTAATAGTATCTGTAAGTCCCCACATAAAGAGCGAAGAGACTACAAGCAGGATTATGTGGAGTGTGAATGCCTCGCTCCTTCCTGCAACCGTAATGGGGGCATATTTCTTTGGTCCAAGGGCTGTATTTACAGTAGCCATTTCAATAATAGCGGCTGTGCTTTCCGAATATATATTCCAGAAGGCACTCAAAAAGAAGGTCACTGTAACGGACGGAAGCGCATTCCTTACTGGATTGCTTTTAGGAATGAACCTTCCACCCTCCATTCCAATTTATATCCCTATCGTAGGTTCTTTTGTGGCAGTAGTCATCACAAAGCAGTTGTTCGGGGGATTAGGGTTTAATGTTTTTAATCCTGCATTGATAGGAAGGGCGTTTCTCCTTATTTCGTTTCCGAGGCTTATGACAATATGGAAGGAACCCACTGCAGCATTTGTACAGCTTGATGCAAAAACCACAGCTACACCCCTCGGAATACTGAAAGAAGAGGGAGTGGAAAAATTGATGGAGGTATTCGGAGACAAGATCAACCTCTATGCACAGCTTTTTGTAGGACACAGGGCAGGCTCTATCGGCGAGACATCATCAATTGCGCTCCTTATAGGGGCCGCATTTCTTTTTTACAGGGGTTATATTTCATGGCATATTCCTATTTCATTCCTCGGTACTGCGGCTGTTATGGCATGGATATTCGGTGCAAAAGGAGCATTGTTCGCAGGAGACCCTATTGTCCACCTTCTGAGCGGTGGTATGCTACTTGGTGCATTCTTCATGGCAACAGACTATGTCACATGCCCTTCTGTAAAAAAAGGCCAGATACTCTTCGGTATTGGCTGCGGATTTCTCACCATGCTCATAAGATTGAAGGGAGGCTATCCCGAAGGCGTCATGTTTGCAATACTCATCATGAACTGTTTTTCTCCTCTTATAGACAGAGGCTTTAAGACAAAGGTCTTCGGAGCAATTAAACAGACAAAGGAGATCAAGAGATGACAGGCAGAGATATTATAAAGATAACCATAAACCTCGTTATCGTGTATCTCATAGGAGGGGCCATCCTTGCGGCAGTTTATGCCAAGACCTCGCCTATTATGTATAAAAACGCTGTAATCGAAAAAGAGAGGGCACTTAAAAAGCTTATGCCGGATGCTGACAAAATAGAAAAAATGGGAGACTGGAAACCGCACGAAAAGGCGGCGGAATATTTTATAGCCAAAAAAGGCAATGAAATTATAGGCTATGTTGTCCAGTCCTTTGGAAAGGGTTATTCGAGCTACATCAATGTGTTGATTGCGGTTGACAAAGATCTAAAGGTGCAGAAGATTGATATCCTCTCGCACGCGGAAACACCCGGACTTGGAGACGAGATAGAAAAGGACGAGTTTAAAAATCAGTTCAAAGATAAGGATATAGACCACATAAAACTCGTAAAGACAGAAACAACAGAGTACATACAGGCAATAAGCGGAGTAACGATTTCGAGTAGGGCAGTTACCGATGATGCGGTCAAAAAGGGTCTGAACCAGATAATCACTGCCGTAAAAGGAGGGACTGATGGCGCAGCACAGCACAAGCACGATTAATTATAAAGAACTTATACTTAACGGAATAGTCAAGGAAAACACCATATTCAAGCTCGCCCTCAGCCTTTGTCCTGCAATAGCCGTTACAAGCGGCCTCAAAAACGGGGTGTTAATGGGAGTTGCGGTTTTGTTTGTGCAGGTAATGGTTAACGCAACAATTTCTTTAATAAGAAATTTCATCCATCCGAAGGTCAGGCTTCCGATATTTATGCTTGTCATATCGGGCTGGGTTACGGTCACCGATCTGACTATGGCGGCTGCTGTTCCAGATGTATACAAGCAGATGGGATTGTATATACAGTTGATTGTTGCTTTTGCATCAATACTTGCACGGGCAGAGATGTTTGCGAGCAAAAACAAGATCGCTCCGTCTATGGCGGACGGCATAGGAATGGGCATCGGATTTTTGTTCGCACTGACCGTTATAAGCTTCTTCAGGGAGTTAATAGGCAAGGGTTCATTGTGGGGCATGCCCATAGTGCATGCAAAACCACTTTTAATAATGATTTTGCCCGCAGGAGGCTTTTTTGCGGTGGGCATACTGATGGCCTTTTTCAACTGGATAGACATGAGATATTTAAAGAAGTCATCAGTCAGTAGTCATTAGTCATTAAAAAAGTAACAACTAATAACCCATGACGATTGATCTGAGAGGAGGAGATAAATGGGCAGCGAATTCACAAAGCTTTTTGAGCTGATTATATCGGCGTCACTCATAAATAACTTCGTCTTTACGAGATTCCTGGGTCTCTGCATATTCTTTGGCGTTTCCAAAAAGATGGAGACCGCTGTGGGCATGAGCATTACCTTTACAGCGGTTATGATGATAAACGCATCATTGAGCTGGCTCATCTTTAATTACGTGATGATTCCACTGGATATTACATTTTTAAAGATTATCGTGTTCATAGGTGTTGTAGCAGGCCTGGTGCAGGCATCGGATACCATAATGAGGAAGGTGGCTCCGGGGCTTTACTATAAGCTCGGCATCTACCTTGCCCTTATTTCAACAAACTGTATCATCCTTGCAGTCCCTTTGATTAATGCAGGAGAGAAATACAGCTTTATCCAGAGCCTTGCCTTCGGCCTCGGCTCGGGTCTCGGTTTTGCCCTTGCACTGATAATAATGGCGAGCATCAGAGAGAAACTGGAGCTTGCAGATGTGCCGGCGCCTTTTAAGGGTCTGCCCATGGCCTTTGTTATTACAGGACTGATTGCCCTTGCATTCACAGGTTTCTCAGGATTGATTACGCTTTAGTTAGAGCAGCATAACAGAAGATCGGTCATCAGATTGTTGTTTTTTGTTGCTGCTGCTTATAATAAAAATTAAGGAGTAAATTTATGTTTGATAGCTTTATGATTAAGAAAATAAAGAAGACAAATACCGTTACCCTTTTGCTCTACTGTTCTGCTGCTCTACTGCTCTTTTGTCCTTCTGCTCTTTATGCTGGCGTCGGCGGAGCTGTTGAGGCAAAGGAGCATGTGGATCTCGTTCCTGTACTGAAGTTCACGCTGGTATTTCTTGCGGGCATAGGAGCGGTATTCGGTCTTGGTCTTGCCATTGCCGCAAAAAGGTTTGCGGTTAAAATTGACCCTCGCGTGGAACAGGTAAAGGATGTTCTTGCCCATGCGCATTGCGGTGCATGCGGCTATGCAGGATGCGAACAGTATGCAGAGGCTGTTGTCAATAATCCTGATGTCCCTCCCAATCTCTGCACACCTGCAGGAGCAAGGGGTGCAGAGGCTGTTGCATTGATTACAGGCAAAAAAGCTGAGGCGAGGGAGCCCATATTCGCAAGGATAATGTGTCAGGGAGGCTGGAGCAAGTCGACAAAGAGATTCAAATACGAAGGAGTCGAGGACTGCAGGGCAGCGGTTCTGGCAGGCGGAGGCGACAAGTCATGCATATACGGTTGCCTCGGCTACGGCACATGCGCAAGGGTCTGTCCATTTGGAGCAATAACAATGAACGATGACCATCTCCCTGTTGTCGATATAACCAAATGCACAGGATGCAGAAAGTGTGAGGCAGCATGTCCCAAGAAGGTCATAGAAGTGCTGCCTGCTTCAAAGGCTGTCCTTGTTGCCTGCCATTCAAAAGATAAAGGTATAGATGTAAGAAAACACTGCCAGGTTGGATGCATCGCCTGCGGCAAGTGTGTGAAGGTCTGCCCGTTTGATGCACCGTCCATTTCCAACAACCTCTCAAGGATAGATATCGATAAATGCAGGGTGTGCGGCTTATGCGTCGGGGTATGTCCCACAAATGCCATTGTGGACTTTATCCCGCAGAGACCGAAGGCATTTGTCACGGATAAATGCATAGGATGCCAGATATGCACGAAGGTATGCCCTGTGAATGCAGCCGTTGGCGAGCCAAAGAAGATGCACTCAATAGACAAGGATAAATGCATTGGCTGCGGGATATGCACTGCAAAGTGTCCTGTACAGGCAATTGACGGCACATTTAACGCAGCAGAGGTCTTTGCAGCCGCTGCAGCAAAGAAGAAAAAGGCAGAGGCAGCCTGAGAATAAAGAAAATCCTTGACATTTTGGGCAATATAGGTTACAAATATACCTGTATGAAATGGGTCAGGGGTCAGGCTGAAGAGCCCGCCTTATTAAGACGGGACAGGAAGCCGGAATTAAAAACCAAAGCAGTGGATAAGAGAGGCCTATGTCTTATCCTCTGCATTCTTATTTCTCTTTTCTGTTTTCTTGTTGCCCCGGCTTATGCCAATGTAACTAACAGTAGTGCCGACTCAAATCAGAATCCTGAACTAAAAGCCCAGAAGCCTGCCCAAATATATGCCCGAACAAATGATAATCCCTTAATTGCAGCAGCAGACCTGTCATCAGATGATAAGCATAATGCTGTTCAGGAAAGCACCGAATCATCAGAGAATGTCAGTCAGCCTAAAAGCGATAAATCACGGGGTAATGCCGAAAAAGGACAGACTTCACTGATACCGTCCAATGCAAATTCTCCTCTTGGCATATCATACAAATCTAATGAGACGGCAATAAAGGCGATAGAGAAGAATATCGCCTTATTTAAAGACAGGATTAAAAAGAGGTTCTCTGTCTGGCTCGAAAGGTCAGCAAAGTATATAGAAATAATGCAGGATGTACTAAAGGAAAAGGGTATGCCGGAGGAACTGGTGTTTCTTCCCATAGTGGAGAGCGGCTTCAATCCGAATGCCTATTCGCGTGCTCGGGCAGTTGGGCCGTGGCAGTTCATTGCCTCCACAGCCAAGAGATACGGTCTTGTGATTGACTGGTGGAGGGATGAGAGGAAAGACCCTGTAAAATCCACGCACGCAGCAGCAGAGTATCTCAAGGACCTGTATCAGATGTTCGGCTCATGGAAGCTCGCCCTCGCTGCATATAATGCGGGTGAGGGAAGGATCAAGAAGGCCCTTAAAAGGACCGGTGCAGAGGATTACTGGGCACTTCTCAATACAAAGCAGATAAGGAATGAGACAAAGGAGTATGTCCCGAGATACATTGCTGCATCCATGATAGCGTCTACACCTGAGGAATACGGATTCCATGACCTTGCATATCACGAGCCTCTGGAATACGATGAGGTGAGCCTTAATTCGCCTGTTGATATCGAGATAATAGCAAAATGTGCTGAGGCCACTGTTGAGGATATAAGGGAGTTAAACCCTGAATTGAGGAGATGGAGCACACCGCCGAATGTCCAGAACTATACCATCAGGATACCTCTGGGGAGCAAGGATATCTTTATTGAAAATCTCAATAAGATCCCTGAGAAAGAGAGGTTCAGCATAGATACCTATAGGGTCAAAAACGGGGACAATCTCAAGAAGATAGCGAAAAAAGCAGGCGTCCCTGTGAATGTTATCCTCGCAATGAATTCCATGGCCGGCATAGAAGCTCTTGAGACAGGCGAAGAGATAAAGATACCGCCAAAGGGAAAGTATTATGCTGACCCGGATGATAAAATATCTGCAAAAAAGGTTTCTTATACTAAGAAAATATCAGGGGAAAAGTCCGGCAAGTCAAACAAAAAATCCGCCAAAAAAGTCAGCAAGGCAAAGAATAAAACCAAAACCAAAAAGATTTAACTTATTTTCTAAAAAGCCAGAACATTACCTATAAGTCATTGCTAAAGACTTGAAAACTTCTTCCTGAAACACATACCTAAACAGTCTTGGACAAATTTCCATTATATATGAACTTCGCTTTTAGTCCTTATTACCGCAAAATACGAAATGCCGCAAAAAGCACCTTTTGAAATTATTGAACTTTAATTTCTCTTTTTCCCATTTGTGCTATATTTTAATCATTAACCGGAGAAAACCGGAAGTTCGTATATTAAATGTTAGACTGAAAACAATAATATGAAAACAAAGGCACGTCAAAAATCAAAAGAGGGACATATCAGCTCAAAGCACTGGACCAGTATTCTCAAACTATACAGAGCGTGCTTAAATAACGCCAACGATTTAACAGCGGAAGCCGAGTTGCTATATAAACATGAACATTATGCTCGCGCTGTTACTTTATCGTTATTAGCTATGGAAGAAATTGGCAAGTCACAAATCGTTGCTGATTTCTTTAACGATATGGTTTCAAGTTCGGAATTAGAAAATGCATTCAAAAGACATGAATAAAATCAGCTTATAATTTTCGCATGTTCGTATTAGATAACATGACAATCCTTCAGATGGCAAGAAATATCATAAATGGCGAATGGATTCGATTTATGTTGATTACGCCGGAGATTATGAAGCGCAGGAACCAAAAGATCAATTTTCTAAAGAAGATGCTCGTAAAGCGATTGATTTTGTTCAAAAGGAAATAAATGATATTTTACAAATAGAGTGTGCTACCGAACGGATAGGATCAAAATCTTTTATGAAATGATTCAATAACTGCAACAAGTTAGAGACAAACTGTCAAATGAACGAAGAAGAACATAGAATAACTGAAAAAGAGTACAGGGAATGTTTTGGTCTGGATGCAGCCAATGATAGTCGAGCAGCAAAGGCACTTGATCATGCACTCGATATAAGAAAATTTGAAATTGAGCTCTACTGGAAAAGAGCGGCATATTTTTGGACTTTAATTGCCGCAGCATTTGCTGGCTACTTTGCAATTTTAGGTTCTGAACATCTCAAGAATAAAGAATACTTAGCCTATATTGTAGGTTCAATAGGACTTTTATTCACATGGGCGTGGTTCTTAGTTAATCGCGGCAGTAAATATTGGCAAGAAAACTGGGAAAACCACGTGGACATGCTTGAAGATAAATTTACAGGTCCGCTGTATAAAACTGTTTTACATCGCCCCCGGATAAAAATGTTGAAAGATTTTTCACTGGGCCGCTGGCTATATCAGCGTCAAAAACAAATCAGTGGGTCAGCCTATTTACCCTATGTATCTGGCTTGAACTTATAGCACATACCCTTCAGAATGTTATCCGGCAAACCTTAATCATCTTGTAGTAGGCGTGATTACGATCTTGTTTGGTATTTTGATATTTGTGAGGGGAAAAACGTATAAAGGATCGTATGACCACATCGCCAAAAAGCGAGAAACAGGAATTATATAATAGAGTCTAACATAGCGCTTCAAGGGATCGCGCGGAACTGCCGCGCTCCCCTTGAGCTTCGATGTTATACTAAAATATAGATAGAAAACAATGCCTATAATCAGCAGGTTCTTTGGAATAATTATTTATATGTTCTGGCGTGACCACCAGCCTCCCTACTTCCATGCGAGATACGGGGACGAGGAAGTTACCGTTGAGATTGAAACAGGAAAGGTCACAGGCCATGTCACTCAAAGGGCAATGAATATGATTCAAGAATGGAGAGAACAACATAAAGAGGAATTGCTGGCAGACTGGAAGCTGGCTGAACAAAATAAACCCTTAGCCCGGATTAGTCCATTGGAGTAAAGAGATGATACTTCATGTCAAAGAAGCAAAATACCTTCATGATTACGTAATTTGGCTAAAATTTAATGATGGCGCTGAAGGCGAAGTCAACCTTAAAGATGAACTTTATGGGGAAGTTTTCGAACCACTCAAGGATTTAGAAATGTTCAAATCTTTCAGGGTAGACCCGGTTCTCGAGACTATTGTTTGGGAAAATGGAGCCGACCTTGCTCCTGAATTCCTATACGACAAGATGAAAGTGCTGGCGTAACAACTCGCTCGTACAGATGGCATTCCGCTACCACACAATTCAATAGTTACGCATATTTCTACCGCAAATCCGCAGTTTTATTTCTCTCCCAACCTTGCCTTTGCCTCATTCAGAAAAGCCGATTTCGGGAATTTATTGATTAGTTCTCTGTATTTGTTTTTGGCGTCTTCAGTTTTCCCGGACAGTTCCAGTATCTTTCCGGTTTCAAGCAATGCCAGATCCTGAAGGGGGATGTCTTTGATGTTTAAAATGTTTTTCAGGGAAGCAAGTGCATTATCCATGTCCCCCTTTTTAACATATGCCATTGCCATCTTATAATATGAAAGAGAGATAACCTTCGGGTCTGAGAACTGGTTGTTAAGATCCTTCAATGTCTTTATTGCTTCGTCATAGCTTCCCAATTCATACTGGCAGTTTGCAATATACAGGAGGACATCGGGTCTTTTCCGTGTTGCATAGGATTTTTTGAACATCTCCAGCGCCTGTTTGTACCTTTCTGCAGGCGGAATAAGCATAGCCTGGTAATCACCATGGAATAATCTGTACCCCTCGAGCTCAAGCTCAAGTGCTTTGTTTGAAGATGTCTTTTTGTATACAGCAAATCCACCAATTGATATTGCCAGTACAATGAAAACAGTTACGGCATAAACCAAAGTACGCTGTCTTTCCTTTAATCGCTGCCTTATATCGACAACGGTCTCTCTCAGGTCTTCTTCTGTAGCGATGCCCCTTTTCTCGGTGCGCCTTTTTATTGCCTTTGGCATTTATCAACCTCCAAGTGCTTTTTTTACAAGTTTTTCCGCATGTTGGAATATAGAGTCTATTTCTTTATCCTCAATTCCTGCAGACATAAGTATCTGCCGCGCAAAGTTTTTTGTAATAAGGTCAGACGGAGAATGGGCGTCGGTGTTCAGTATTAAGGGAATGCCTAAATTTAATGCCCATTTTGCCACATGTCCATTGGAAAGGCTGTGCCCTTTGCGCGCAGTTATTTCAAGGGTTATCCCTTTTTCTTTTGCAAACAAAAGGTCATCATTGCTGATCAATCCAGGATGTGCAAGTATATCTGCGCCTGCCTCAATGGCCGCCCTATTTGTGCCTTCGGCAACCGGCTCTACAATGGACTCTCCATGTACTACGACTATTTTAGCGCCGAGCTTTCTTGCCTCTTTTACCATATCAGGTATTAACGAAGGCGGGACATGGGTGATTTCTGCTCCGGGGATTATCTCTATAGAGACATGGTTCTTTAATGCACTTACTGCCTTGACAATCCTTGGGATTATCAGGTCTATGTTTGACTGGTCCATGTGGTCTGTAATTGCAATGGCCCCATATCCCATTGCAAAAGCCCTTCTTGCAAGCTCTGCAGGGATGAGTTCTCCATCGCTGAATATGCTGTGGGTGTGCAGGTCAATCATAATTGCGTAATCCGTAATGCGTAATCCGTAATTAGTAGCTTATCACTCATTACGCATCACGCATTTCCTATCACAAACTTTTAAGAATACAGGAAAAATCGATAAAAAGTAAAGACAATGGCTCTAATAGATAAAGATATTATTTGATATAATAACTTGAAATAATATAGATTATAGGTGGCAATAAGGATAAGTCTCTCAGAAAAATTTTTACCTCTAAAGTCATATCGGTCTCTCCCGAGACTCCTGTTTCAGAAGCTGTCTCCTTAATGGAGAAAAATAAGATAAGCTGTCTTGTGGTTGTCCGGGATAAAAAACCTGTGGGCATTTTTACAGAACGTGATTTTGTTATTGCGGTGCATCGCCAGAACCATCTTGACAGCCTTGAGATAAAGGAGCTGATGACCAAGCAGCCGATTACTGCAAACATAGATACAAATATATATGAGGCGTATAGCTTGCTGGAGACAAACAGGATAAGACATCTAATTATAGTGGACTCAAGCGGCGACCTCTCCGGAGTGATTACACAATCGGATATTATGAAGAATTTAGGGTTGGAGTATTTTGTCGAGATCAAAAATATATCAAAGATCATGACAAAGAATGTGGTGACAGCCGGTAAGGATTTCCTGCTCAGGGATGCCATATCGAGGATGGCGGAGTACTCCATCAGCTGCATAGTCGTTGAAGATGACAGATGTCCTGCGGGCATATTGACCGAGCGTGATGTGGTGCGCCTGTTTAAGGCAGGGGTCGATATGAACAGCTTGAAGGTAGAGGAAGTAATGGCACATCCTGTCAGGATTATATCTTCAAGTGCACCTGTTCATGAGGCAGCAAGAGTCATGAATAAGGAAAAGATCCGCAGGCTGGTGGTGGTGGACAAGGAGGGCAGGATAGCATGACTTATTACACAATCAGACATCATAAAGAGGATCGAGGAGCGGTATATAGAATTTCTCAAGGAGATTATAAGGGGAAAGGAAGAGGTACTGCAGGAGACACGGAAAATGCTCAGCGAGAAGACAGTCCTCGAAAACATACTCCGCTCCTCCACCTCTATGGCCATTGTAGCCATGGACCATGATTTCCGCATCGTGTATTACAACCCTGTGGCAGAAAAGATATTCGGATACAGGGCAGATAAGGTCATCGGGCGCACGGCTATGGATATGCATTTAGAGAGAAAGGCGAACTCATCCCTTTTTGAAAAGGCAGTGGAGACGGTCAGGCACAACGGGTCGTATAAGTATACATTCGAACAAAAGAGGGAAGGTGAAATCCGGTTTATCGAGGCGACTGTATCCGGCATATGGGAGGGAAATAATAATCTGGCAGGGTTTGTTTTAATGGCACGGGATATCACCGAGCACAAGAGACTGGAAGAAGAACTTTTGAAGGCACAGAAGCTCGAATCCATCGGGGTGCTTGCCGGCGGCATTGCACACGACTTCAATAATCTGCTGACAGGCATTCTTAACTGTATCACCCTTTCAAAATCCTCTGTAAAACCCGAAGATAAGGTATTCGAGAGTTTGACCATGGCGGAGAAGGCATCCAGGCTTGCAAAGGACTTAACTCATCAATTATTTACTTTTGCAAAAATCGGAGAGCCTGTTAAAAAATGACCTCCATTGCTGAAATTATAAAGGATGCCGCCGACCTTATCCCAACCGATTTCAATGCAAAATGCGAGGTCTCCATACCAGACGACCTCTGGCCTGTGGATGTCGATAAAGGACAGATGGCCGTGTATTCCATAATCTGATCATAAATGCAAAGGAGGCCATGCCACGCGGCGGGGTAATCACGATTAATGCCGAGAACATAGACATCAGTACGAGAGACGGCCTTCCTCTAAAAGAGGGAAGATATATAAAAATTTCCATGGAAGATCAGGGACACGGCATCCCGAGGAAAAATTTGCAGAAGATATTTGATCCCTATTTCACGACTAAACAGCGTGGAAGCAAAAGAGGCATGGGTCTTGGTCTTGCCATATGTATTCGATAGTTAAAAACCATGACGGCCACATCACCTTAGCATCAGAAGAAGGAACAGGAACAACCTTCTCTATCTACCTTCCTGCTCCGCGGATGTTCTGAAAATCTCGCATCAGCTTTCAAACACCCTGCCGAACATATAATCCACATTCCTCAGGTAGTAGTGCAGGTCAAATATTTCCTCTATCTCCTTAGGCGAGAGATGTTTTGTTATGTCGCTGTCCTCCTGGAGGAGTTTCATAAAACTCACACCCCTCTTCCAACTTTCCATGGCGTTCTTTTGCACCATTGTATATGCATCCTCGCGGGTTATGCCCTTCTCGGTAAGGGCGAGCATAACCCTCTGGGAATTATAAAGGCCGTAGCTCCTGTCCATATTTGCCTTCATCCTTTCGGGGTACACATGCATGTCTTTAAGTATTCCCTTTAATCTGTTCAGCATGTAGTCGACAAGTATTATGCTGTCCGGGATGATTACTCTTTCCACCGATGAATGGGATATATCCCTCTCATGCCATAGGGCGATGTTTTCTAGTGCAGCTATGGCATTGGAACGGACAATCCTTGCAAGGCCCGAAAGGTTTTCACATCCAACAGGATTCCTCTTGTGAGGCATTGCAGATGAGCCCTTCTGTCCTACGCTGAAAGGCTCTTCAGCCTCAAGCACCTCTGTCCTCTGGAGATGTCTTATTTCAACAGCGATCTTTTCGATGCATGCCGCAATAAGGGCAAGGGTTGTCATGTATTCTGCATGTCTGTCCCTCTGGACAACCTGGGTTGCTACAGGCTCGGGTTTGAGTCCGAGCTTGTTGCACACCATTTCTTCCAGTTCGGTTGGGATATTTGAGAATGTTCCAACTGCACCGGAGAGCTTGCCGATACTTATAACATCCTTTGCAGTCTCCATCCTTCTAAGACTTCTTTTTGCATCTTCATACCAGAGGGCGAATTTAAGTCCAAAGGTCATGGGCTCTGCATGAACTCCGTGACTTCTGCCGATGCATGGAACAGTCTTATATTTGAATGCCTGTTCTTTTAAAACGCCCATCAACTCTTTAATGTCTTTTATGATAATGTCTGATGCCTCCCTCATGAGGAGGGAGAGGGCTGTGTCAACCACATCGGATGACGTGAGCCCTTTATGTATGAACCGCGACTCAGGGCCTACAAACTCTGAAACGGATGTAAGAAATGCAATGACATCATGTTTTACTGTCCTTTCAACCTCGTCAATCCTCGCTATATCGAACTTTGCTTTTTCTTTTATCACCTTGAGGGCATCCTCCGGGATTTCACCCAATTCTGCCCATGCCTCGCATACGGCTATCTCCACATCGAGCCATTTCTGAAACCTGTTTTCAGGCTCCCAGAGTCTTCCCATTTCAGTGCGTGTATATCTCGGTATCATAATGCCTCCCTATTCATAGTTTAAGCAGCCTCTCTATTTTAATCGAACCCTTCGAAACTTTTCCAATTCCGAAGAGTCTTCCTTCAGGGTCTTTGAGCCTGATAAATGGTGAGATGGTGAATGGGTGAATGGGCGAATCTGGCGTATAAGTAATCGGGTTCCCGTTTTTGGCCTTCTTCAAATTGTCGCCTTCCAATATTATCTCCGGCAGATGCTTTAATGCAGAGTCTATGGGATATAAAGATGCGGTCTTATGAGGCAGTTCGCCTATCTTTGCGGAGTTTTCTATGGAGAACTGTCCTATTCTCGTGCGGACAAGTTCCACCATATGTGCGCCTGCACCAAGGGCATTGCCGATGTCATTGCATAATGAGCGCATATATGTGCCTTTTGAACAGGAGACTCTCAATTTCAGGAAGGGGGATTCAAAGCTCAATATTTCTATGGAATAGATAATCACCTTTCGGGGCTTTCTTTCAATCTCGATGCCCTTTCTGGCTAACTTGTAAAGGGGCTCCCCGGAAACCTTGATTGCCGAATACATGGGAGGTGCCTGTTCGATCTCGCCTGTGAATCTCTGGATTATCTCTTTTATTTCTTCAATTTGAAATTTGAAATTTGAAATTTGAAATTTTTTGATTACTTTGCCTTCGGCGTCATATGTATCGGTGCTTTCACCCAGCTTTGCGGTCATAATGTACTCCTTGTCGATGTTAGAAAGAAGGGATGAAATCTTTGTAGCCTCGTTCAGACAGATGAGGAGAACCCCTGTGGCAATAGGGTCGAGGGTTCCTGCATGACCGGCCTTTCTGACTTTAAGGAGTTTTTTTATAGCTGTAACAGCATCGTGCGAAGTAATGCCGTAATCCTTGTTGAGGTTTATGATGATGTTCATACGAATCGATGCCCTTTATTATAAATCAGTTAGCTGTTTGGTGTGGAATGTGTCTGGTATTGATAAAGCTTAATAGGTTGTCCCAATCCCTTCAATTCGATAAATATCATGAAACTGTATTCAGGAGGCCTCCTATCATCACCGGGTCTTTTTGTTGCTGAGATATTAACTGCCCAGCACTGCTCTGAATAAATAGTATTGATTGATGAATCTCTCAAACCATCCTTTGAGTCATACCACATATTGGCGCTTACAGACCACTTCTTGGTAATGGCCGAATCAATGCCGAATGTATAGAAATATTTTTCATCCGAATTAGAGTATCTTTCTCCAAAGCTTATTGCTGTTTTATCCATCACTTTAAAACTGAGCGAAGAGTTAACCGTCTCGGCTCTTCCCTTATTAGGGTCGTATGACATATCGAAGTTTAAGCTAAAAGGACCGCTAAATGACGCATTTACTGCAGTAAGCGACAGGGGTCTATCTCCTGCATTAAAGTTTAAAGACTGTGATAGACTTGCCGTCAGCGTGAAATGTTTAGATGTAAGACTGTTATATAGAGAGAAACTTGCCACCGAGGTCTTGTCGAAGAGTTCTGTTGAATCAAAAATAGGCAGTGGATGACTTTCTGGAATGAAACTATAGGAAAAAGAAGGCTCTATGATATGTGTGAATGACTCGTAACGTTTGATAAATCTTGTCAATGCACTTGCCCTGTACTCAAAGGTTTCTCTGTGTGGTGACGAACCATAAGACGCTCCGTCTTTGAGATTATATGCCGTTTCCCTCAGGGAAAGTGACTGGAATATGGGCACTGTCTCTCCAAAGGAATAGGAGACAGTTGGGTTTATATCCAGACGCTGTCCTCTCTCGCCCCTTTGCCGATAGAAATTGGCCACACTTGAGTTCATGGAGAACATAAGCGGGCCAATGTTCGTAGGATTGACCACATATCCTAATTCCGGCAACTTTTTGGGCACGGCAGTATGCCCTTCTTTGAGGTCTATCCATTGCTGTCCCAAAAGGTATAAACGCGAGTCAGGAAGCGGTACGGAAATCTCACCTGTCGACTGGAGGAACCTCTGTATCCTCTGGTCTCTTTTATAGCCGTACTCTT
>NZ_DAIOFX010000019.1:0-26752 GCF_036745535.1 Dissulfurispira sp. | reverse complement strand
CTCATAAAACTTGTTTCCGTGTTAAGGAGAATTCTTTATAGTTGACTCCTTTATCTTTTCCTTTCTGACAGTCTCCACCTAAGATGAACCCGATAAAATCGGGATGTATTAAACATCTTTGCCAAATCGCGAAATTCCAATTGCCGGAATTGCGGAAAGAATAATTTGCTATATCTTCATCACATAATACCTGAGCCATACATATATTGTTGACACTATTACGGTCATAATCATTATTGGCATTCCGTATGCCATGAATTTCATGAACGATATTCTTTTTCCAGCCTTTTCGGACATGCCAACGACGATGACATTGGCAGATGCACCGATTGCAGAGCCGTTGCCTCCAAGACATGCACCAAGCGCAAGCGACCACCAGATGGGCATCAGATCAGGATGCTGTAAAAGCTGGATGCCGGATAAATTCGGCCAGAGATGTTTTGCCATATCGATCACCAACGGATTCATGGTCGCAACATACGGGATATTGTCAACTATTGCAGATGCAAATGCAGAGAACCACATGATTACCATCGAGGTTGCAAAGAGGTTGCCCTGCGTTAAGTCGAGTATCTGCAAGGACATCCATTTTATGAGTCCCACCTTTACAACGCCGCCAACTATTATGAAAAGTCCCATGAAGAAGAAAATCGTAGGCCACTCAACTTCTGCCAATATGCGATGTGGTTCGTGAGTCTTTGAAAGAAGCAGCAAAAGACCCGCTCCGAAAAGAGCGATAGTTGCAGGCTGAAAATGAAGGACACCGTGAAAGACAAAACCTGTCAATACAACAGCGAGGACAAAGAGAGACTTTTTGAGCATTACAGGGTCTTTTATCGCCTCATTCTCATCCATTGCCATTATCCTCTTTTTTAGTTCCTCCTTTGTATTCATCTTCCTGCCCCATATGAGCTTTATCGCAAAGATGTAGAAGGCCATCATAACAACCACAATTGGAGCAAGGTGGTAAATAAAGTCCATGAAGTTCAGTTGTGCCTTTGATGCTATCATGATGTTCGGCGGGTCGCCGATAAGGGTTGCTGTTCCGCCTATGTTGGAGGCAAGGGCGCATGAAATGAGATATGGTATAGGGTCTACTTCGAGGGCATCCGCTATAAGAAGCGTTACCGGTGTGATAAGCAGAACCGTTGTGACATTATCGAGAAATGCACTTAAAACTGCGGTAACAACAGCAAAAATGGCCATTATCCTGAAAGGCTCGCCTTTGCCCCATTTTGCGCTCTTAATCGCAATATACTCAAATACTCCTGTTGGACGCATGAGATTGATTATCACCATCATGGAGATGAGAAGGAATATGACATTCCAGTCTATGCCGAATTCTTCGATATGGAATGCCTCGTGTTGATGAAGTATCTTTAAGACGAGCATTAATCCGGCGCCAAAGACGGCGACTATTGTTTTATGTATCTTCTCGGATACTATTACCGCATAGGCTAATAAAAATATTGTCGTGGCTGTCCAGAAGGCTGTATCCATGACAAAGGGCGGTGACGCGGCAGCCGCTGCTTCAGAACTCATTTTCCATCTCCGTTGTTCTCCTCAAGCATTGCCTTTGTTATTGCGAAGAACACATCCCTCTCATAAAGCATGCCCGCTACCTTGCCCTCTTTATTAATAACCGGAAGCCTCTTTATATTGTGCTTTACCATATGGTCCACGCACTCCATTAAAGACGCCTGTTCGTCAACGCTTATGACGACCTTGCTCATAAGTTCGCCGACCTTTCTGTTTGAGGATTTTTTGGCTATGCTTTCGACCATGCCGTCCCATGTAAAGTCTCCAAGAGTCATCATGGACATATAAAAAGGGAAAACAGCCTTCAGAATGTCCCTCATTGAAAGCATTCCTACAAGTTTGCCCTTTTCATCGAGCACCGGCAATCCCTTAACTCCAATCCTCTCTTCTCCCCTCTTTGCAGTCTTCAGCAGATTGACAGCCTCTTTCAAAATATTGTCAGGCCGTAAATAATCCTGAATCGGAATCATCAAATCCTTTGCTTTCATATTCCCTCCATCCCTTTCAGTTTAGATTTTCAACTGTTCAAACATCTCATTTACAACCACATAGCATGCTGCAGGGTAGACATAGCTATGTTCGGGCCCGTGTATCTGTATGCCGGTGACCATTGCATAGTCGCTCCTGCTTCTATCGATAATAGTATTAAGCACATGCTCGAGGTCTTTCTGTATGACTCTCTGAGATATTCTTGTCAGCTCAAGGAGGTCAGGCACATGACCATATGGTATTTCCCTCAACAATCTTCTTTTAAGAAGGCTCTGCTCGATGTCTGTCTCATCTATCGAGAGGTTCAATCGTCCCTGAGACAGCTCCTTTTGAAATGCATTAAGCGCTCCGCAGGCTGTAGATTCCCCTTCCCTGCCTGCTCTCTTGCACGCTCCCAGATGTCCTTCAGCGTCAATGGCGATATGAGGGAGGGCGTAAAATACATACCTCTCTTTTCCTTCCACAATCGGGGAGTGATGCATTGCCGCCATGAGGCCTGTCTGACCTGCAAAGAACATCCCTGCAAGGCTTGAGAGGTTAAATGCCTCTCCCCACTTATCCCTTATGAGCCTTATCAAAGGCTGTGTAATCTCGTCCCTGCAAACACTAACACATGCAATAGAATTATCACTATCAAAACCAAATTTGTTCAGTTCGGCATATGTCTTTTCCACAAAATCTGACTCGGTATATACCTTGTCAAAAAACCGTTTCAGCACCTCTTCAAAATCCATATAACCTCCATCAACAGCAGTGATCTGGCTATCGCTTCACAACAAGCACCGAGGCATGGGGTGAATGGGTAGCCACATTAGTTGACAGCCTTCCGAGGAACAGCCCAAAGGGCGTCCTGAAAAAGCCTTCCTTTATAACTATGAGATCAAAATCTCCTTCCACGGATTCCATGATTATCTGCTCCTCTACTATTCCTTCTCTCAGCTTTACCGTGACTACTTTTATACCAGAACCCAGTAGTTCATCTTTTATCCCATTGAGTACCCCCATCTCTTTTCTGTAAAAGTCCGGTAATAAAGAAGGGATATCAAGCCATGGCGTTTCCATGGAAAACATCGTGGGAATGGAGACAACATGAAGTATCTCTATGTCTGCATCAGTGGCAGATGCAATCTCCTTTGCCATATTGACTGTATTTTTACTGTAAGGAATATCAATGCATAGGAGTATTCTTCTTATTTTATACCTCTCCTTTACCACAAGGGTCGACGAAGTCATTCTCCTGACAATCTTTGTGGCATTGTCTCCAAGGTAAAACTCAGTCTCCAAAGGGTTGAGGGGTCTTGAACCTATTACGAGGAGATTGGCACCCGATGCCTTTTTGAGAATCTCTTTGTAAGGCTTCCCTCGTGCAAATTCCACAACAGGGGCAATTCCGCATTGTTCAAAAATCCTCTTGCCCTCCTGAATATAATCTTCACATATCCCCTTTTCCTCGCAGGTCAGAAGCACCACCTCATCAGCCATGGACTTAGCAATACGAGCACCCATCATCATTACCGGTAGATCAGTAGGCGCACAGGTTGCAGCTATAACCATTCTCCTCCTAACAACAGCCGCGGCTATCTCGGCAATCCTTACCTCTGCCCTTTCTCTTAAAAACCCTCTGACAAAAAAGGCAATAATTACCGCGCTGAGGGCACACGCCGAACCGAGCATTAGATAGCCTGAATAGCTGCTCCATGCCTTTTCCATGAAAAATGCCTGCTGTATAATATCGGGCTGTTGAATAATCCATTCCCTCACCGCTTCTTTGTTAATATAGAGCCAACGCCTGAGTTCTGTCTTGTCTGTAAAGCCAGAAGTAGCCATCGCCCATTCATTTAAAGCTGGCACATAAATATCTTTATTCTTTTCTGATAAATGCTTGAATATGACAGAAACACCAGCGAGGAGCATAGTGATTGCAAAATAAAGGCGGATAATCATGCCCCTTGCATATTTTGTTGCAGTTGTCCCGATTTGCGCCCCGATGGCAGCACCTAAAAGCATAATTACAGCAGCCACAAGCTCTACCTTTGCTTTTAAGGCATATGAAAAGGCACCATAAGCCCCTGAAAACATGACTTCAAAGAGGTCTGTACCCACTGCTATCTTGGTTGGAGACCCTATCAAATACATAAGAGCAGGCATTCTTATGAACCCACCGCCCACTCCCAGAAAACCAGTAATAAATCCAGTAAAAACTCCAACCCCAATTATTACCCATAGAGAGATAGCAAAGCCTGACACCTTGAGATTTATCATGGGTGGAATCTTTATGCCCTGCATTTTTATCGCTAATCTTGCTTTGCCAACATCACTTGTTGTCTTTTTTTCATGTCCTTTAGAGTGTTTTATATATTCATAAAGCATATAGGAGCCGAGACTAAAAAGGAGAACCATATAAGTTATTCTTACTATCGGACCTATGCGCCCTATCTTCTCAAGCCACATGATAACTGTGGCTCCAAGTTCAATCCCTAAAGCAGTTCCTACTATCATCAATATGCCGAGCCGCAAATCAACATTGCCGAATTTCCTGTGTTTGGCTGTAGCGACGATGGACTTGCCTGCTATGTGTGCCATATCTGTGCCTATGGCGTAAGCCATGGGAAAACCAAATACATTCAATGCCGGAGTAACCATAAATGCGCCGCCAATGCCAAAAAAGCCTCCTATGACACCAACAGTAAAACCTAAAAGCATTAATGCAAAACCATTAACTTCAATTCCAGAAATTGGGAGATAAACATTCCAGTCAAACATCAATACCTCACATCAATGGTGATGCTCTATCTTCTCGGTCTTTATACCTAAGATTTTGAAAACTAATTCCACGACGAGAGCAATTCCGACACCAACTACAATCATTGTCCCTACAGTGACAAAGGCAAAAGCAAGACTATTAGTCTCATTAAGACGGGTTGTCCATTCAATAAATTGCTCAACCATTGTACCTCCAATCCAAACAAGTGAATAGTGCAAAGGATGCCTTTCACCATTCACTAACGACTATTCACTTAATAAGTATCGGCATTCCGGTTACAGGCCATATAGTAATAATGGCTATGGCTAAAACCGCAATGAGAATGATACTCATCGGGATTCCATGTTTAAAGAACTCTCCGGTTGTGAATTGTTTCGACTCATAGGCAATCGCATTTGGCGCAGCGCCTATGAGCAGCAGAAATGGCATACCTGCCGTAACAAGAGATGAATAAAATATAACATCGGGAGCAACACCGAGATACCCGGCAACAACAAGCGAGACCGGCAGGGATATGGCTATTGCAGCGACATTCATAATAAAGTTGGTCATAATCAACACGAAACTTGCTATACTCAGGACAAATACCATCCAGTGCGCCTTCTGGAACATTACAAGCCAGTTAACAGCCATCCACTGCGCAGCGCCTGTCTTCCATAAGCAGAAGCCTATGCTCATTGCGCCGCTGAAGAGAAGTATGATGTTCCACGGAATCTCCTCAAGCTCTTTTACTGTAAGCACTCTGAATATAAAAAACAGGAGTGTGGATACGAGCATTATTGCTGCCCTGTCGAGAGGTTTAAGAGCCGGGACGAATGACTGCATTGCCATTACAATTACAACCAGTATAACGGCAACAATAACGAATTTCTCATTAAAGCTCATCGGGCCTAATTCTTTTGAAAGGCGTTTGACCTTGTCTTTCAGGCCATGTATAACATTCTTTTCAGGCTTCAGGAATATCATCAGATAGCCCCATATCAGAAGTACCATAACCCAGCCGACAAGGAACATGTATTTTGTAAGTTCAAAAAATCCTACATCCCTTCCTGTAAATTCCTTGAACATGCCCGCTGCTGCAGGGCCTCTGGCAGCTCCTAAAAATGTGATAATACTTCCTGCGCCTGCTGCGTACGCCATGCCTATAAAAAGAGCCTTTCCGAATTTTGACTGCTTATCGCCTTCACCGTAAAGGGCATAAATAGCATGCAATATGGGGAATACAGTTGCTGCTGCCGCCGTGTGCGCCATAAAATGAGCGAGACCAGCAGTAACCACGAGACAGCCTAAAAGTATCATGCTCGTCTTTTCACCGACGACTTCAAGCATCTTGTATGCAATGCGTTTTGTGAGGCCCGACTTTGTAAATGCCAGTCCGACAACAACAGAGCCGAAAATAAACATAACAGATGGATCCATAAAGTCCCTGAATGCTTCCTTGGCGGGGCGGATAGAAAATAACGCCTGAAACACACCTATGGCAATGGCTGTAACGCCTATCGGCACAACCTCAAAAACCCACCATATGCCTGCCAGTAAAAACAGGGCAATAGCCCCTTTGCCTTCCGTTGATAAAGGGAATACCTTGCCTGTGGGGTCAACAGCATCCTTCCACTGAGGCATATAATAAACAAAAAGAAAAAGACCCAGGCCCAACAAAATAAAGAAAATCCTTTTCCAGTCAAATTTAGTCTTTGATAATTTAATCCTTGTTACCTTTATATCTCTTCTTTCCTGGTTAGCTGTCTCGTGTTTGTCTGCTTCCATAAACATGGCTCCTCGCTCTACTCACATTTTTCTAAGATTGCATCTAAAATATTCACAAGACGTATCACGCCTATAACAACATTGTTTTCAATAATTGCCAGCGCGTTGACATCTTCCTTCAGCATCAAAAAGAGAGCCTTAACAACAGGATCATCTGCATTAACAGTGGTTATCTTGTTAAAAGGCATTATCTCATTGATAGGCTTCTGCATCTTTTTTTTGCAGTCCCTCAAAAATGACATCTGCCACATAATAGCCAGCGAAGCGTCCTCTGGCGGACAGTAACCCTCGTACTTTTTGGGATATGCATCTGTTTTAAAAAACTCTGGTTCCATCGCCCGGAGGAGGTCCCTCACTGACAACACCGCTACAAGATGAAACCTTTCGTCAAAGACGAGGATATGACGGTAGCCCCTGTCAGAATAATTCCTAAGCTCAACAAGTGCCTCCTCAATGGTAAAACTGTGCGGTATATGAGGATATTCTTCAACAGGAGTCAATAAATCCTTCACCTTTAATTCATACTGCATAAGATCCTCCTTTCACCGGATTCTTTCAAATTCTGTCTGAAATTTATACCTGTCGCTCCTGCCCTGAATCTTTGTATAAGCAACAGGCGTATTATCCGAGCTAAAAAAAGCCGATGTACAACCAGCACAGGAACCCCTTCTTCTATACCCAAATTCTTTGCAGCATCTCCTGTTGCCTGCGAAATCTCGATCGTCTGTATCATCTTGAATATCTTTTTTTGTTCCCTTCTCCTGAAGAACCGAATACAGAGAACTGTGGGTAATATCAAGTTTTTCGATATACTGGAGCATCTGGTAAGGAATAAATGCCTCTTCTATGTATGCTGTCTTTCTGTCGACGATCCTCTTGCTCAGGATGCAGTATATCCTGTCTTCTGTCTTCAGATATGCCCTTATATCGGGGGACGGCTCTTTGATTCCCTGAAACAGTACCTTTCTCTCAAGCTTCACCTCTTTTCCGAACATCTCTTCTGTGAGCTTGGTCTTCATGGCAAGCCCGACAACAGGCAGCGTACCGGCAACAAAAGTTCCTTTACCCTGAATTTTTATAAGATAACCGTCAGAAACCAGATTATTAATAGCCTGCCTGACGGTTATCTTGCTGACATCGTATTTCTTGCAGAGGTCTTCTTCTGTGGGGATTTGCTGTCCAAGCTGCCAGTTCCCTGAGTTTATCAGCTCCAGAAATATCCTCATAAGCTGGATATAGAGCTTTTCCTGTGTGAACCTGTCCACTGTTTTGTTATTTTGCAGTGTTTCATCGCGTGCCATATCGATATAATATTATTAATGATATTATGTTGTCAAAGAAAATTTCTTATAAGCCCATATTATTCATAAAACCGAAAAATGCAATTAAACTTCGAAGATATGGAGGCATGGGCAGATAAAAGGCTTTACCTCGCCACATTATTGAGGATGACTGTTACAACTTATGCAATAAAAAAATCCACGCCAAACATACTGGATTGTTTCAAAAAATTGCGAATTGTAAAGACTTTTAGCTGTTCATGCCTCCATATAAATGCATTATCCGGGTAAATTACGATAGCCGGGGTGGAAGACAAAGTGCTGTAAATTGAGCTATTGAAGAATTCTAAAACCCGATTCTCTTATAGCAGATATTATCTCTTCAAGATGAACAGCCCCCTTTGTCTCTACAGTAAATATCACCATAGTCTTTCCGATGGGCACATCCTGAGATAGCCTGTCATGGACTACATTAAGAATATTTCCTCTCTGTGCAGCAATAATACCTGTTATCCTATGCAGACCGCCCGGCACATCATCCACAATGACCTTAAACACCCCTATCCTGCCGCTCGAAACAAGACCCTTATGGATTATCCTGTCGATAAGTGTAAAATCGATATTGCCTCCGCTTACAACTAATACTATCCTTTTGCCCTCGAATCTCTCTTTCTGTTCTATTAAAGCAGCAAGTGGAACAGCCCCTGCCCCTTCAACAACAAGCTTTTTCCTTTCAAGGAACAAAAGCACCGACATTGCTATGGACTCTTCGCTGACCTTGATAATATCATCCACATATTTCTGCATGATCTCGAATGTTTTATCCCCAATTCTTCCAACAGCTATTCCATCTGCGAGTGTGGGCTGTGGGATTCTTTCTGCAATCTCCTTTGCATGATAGGAGTCATATGCAGATGTGGCAGATACGGTTTGAATTCCTATAACTTCTGTCTTGTGAGAAAGTTCTTTAACCGCAATGGATATGCCAGAGATAAGCCCTCCGCCTCCGACAGGCACAAGGATAACATCTATATCCTGCAGTTCGTTTATGATCTCAAGCCCTATGGTTCCCTGACCTGCGATTATATCTTCATCGTCAAATGCATGGATGAATGTGTAGTCATTCTGGGAAATTGCATAATTCAGGGCATCGCTAAAAGTCTCGCCATGCAAGACGACTTCTGCACCATATCCCTTTGTCGCCTCCTGTTTGACGATGGAGGCAGTCAAAGGCATCACTATCTTTGCCTTTATGCCGAGGCCGGCAGCAGCAAAGGCAACGCCCTGTGCATGGTTGCCCATTGATGCTGCAATGACCTTATCAGTCTTGAATTTCATTAATTTATTGAATGCCCCCCGCACCTTAAAAGAGCCAGTCTTTTGGAGATTTTCAGCCTTTATATAAACCTCTGCGTCAAACATTTTGCTGAATGAGTTGGAATATACCATGGGCGTTTTGTGAATATAAGGAGAAATGGATCTCAGTGCATCATGGATTGATAAAAAGTCGATATTCATAATGATTTAATAATCATAATTAAATCATAGATTGAAACACAAGTCCATAATCCGAAATCAAGCAAAGCAGACACGGCTTCAAAGCCTTTATCAATGCGATGATATTATTTTGCTGCCTGTTTATACTGCTGAATGCAAAGGGTATGCTGAAGTTGCCCTTAAACAGCGGGAGGGATCGGCTCTAAGGTATCGCTGATAAAGGCTTTTCACCCATGTCTGCTTTGCTTCTGTAAATGCTTGGCTACGGATTATGGGGGAAGCCGTAAAGATTGACAATCTATTTAGCCTTAATGTAAAATTTTTGTAAATGGTAAAAAAGATTTTTATAATCATAGCCTTTCTTGTCCTGATATTTTCTGCTGTCCATTATGGATATGCAGCGGAGAACAAAATATACATAGGGATATTTCCTTATTATGCGCCGGATAAGATATGGCATTTTTACGAGCCCTTTATAGATTATCTCAACAAGACAACAGGCATTCCATGGGAACTAAAGCTTTACCACAATTATGACGCAATAATTGACGGCATATGCAGCGGCGAGGTTTCCATAGCCTATCTCGGACCAAACCCCTTCGGTCTCGCATACGAAAAATGCAAGGCAAAACCCTTGCTTGTACCCCTCGGGAACGATGGGAAGCCGTTTTACCGGTCTATAATCTTCACCAACAACCACAAAATAAATTCACTAAAAGAACTTAAAGGCAAACCATTTGCCTTTGGAGATAGAAACTCCACATCATCAAATATTGTTCCAAGGAAAATGCTTGAAGACGCTGGAATAACAATGGACATGATAAAACCGGTATTTCTGAAAAGCCATGAAAAGATTATAAATGCGGTTGCAAAAAATGAGGCAACAGCAGGCGCTACTAAAATACCGGTATTCGAAAAATTCAAGGGATTAAAATTTAAAGTATTAAAGGTTTCCGAACCGCTCCCCCATCACTCGTTCTGCGCCACACCCAATATCAACCCTGACATCGAGAGAAAATTTATGAATGCACTTCTGAAACTAAAACCGATGCACGATAGTTCTGATAGAAATATCGTGAAGAACTGGGACCTTGAATTACAGTACGGCTTTACACTGCCTCCTGAAGATTATATTCAGAACATCCTGAAACTCCATAGACTATTCAAAAAATATAATGATTGACAGATACAGCATAAGATTCAAAGTTATAACTCCCATACTCATCTTCCTTACAGTCATAATGCTGTCACTGCTCATTGTCGGCTATCAGGTCTCGAAAAATGTATTCTGGGAATACCACACATTCATCATATCCAGACATTCATCCGAAGTCCAGAAAATAGTAAATACCGCAATTGATGAGCTAACAACATCCCAACTCCTTGGCAAAGAGATGGTTGTGGATGCAAAGAAAAAAGCGGTGATCGACGAGATAAAATCATACTGGTCAAGCAACAACCTCACCGGATTTATAAAGACCACTGACGGTAAGATGGTCTATTCCTCCCTCGACAGCACATCAATGAAATCTCTGCAGCCCCAACTGCCTGAAGAAGGAGATTTTCATTTTAGCAAGGCACTCGCACATATCGGCGGCTCTGTAATAAACATTCCACTTTGGAACTATAAGGTGGTCTTTATAGAAAAACCCGTCATCCCCTTTATATACCTCTTATCCAGAGACACTATAACCGCACTCATAGCTCCTTTAATTGCCATAAGCTGTATACTGATTGTCGTAGTTACCTTTCTTGTCATGCGGAAAAATCTCCAGAAGCCCATAAAAGCTATTATATCCAATATACAGGCCTGTCAAGAGGTGAATAGAACAGGCATAACAGAACTGGACACGATTGGTTCGGCAATAAACGATGCAATGGATATGCCAGAGATAAGCCCTCCGCCTCCGACAGGCACAAGGATAACATCTATATCCTGCAGTTCGTTTATGATCTCAAGCCCTATGGTTCCCTGACCTGCGATTATATCTTCATCGTCAAATGCATGGATGAATGTGTAGTCATTCTGGGAAATTGCATAATTCAGGGCATCGCTAAAAGTCTCGCCATGCAAGACGACTTCTGCACCATATCCCTTTGTCGCCTCCTGTTTGACGATGGAGGCAGTCAAAGGCATCACTATCTTTGCCTTTATGCCGAGGCCGGCAGCAGCAAAGGCAACGCCCTGTGCATGGTTGCCCATTGATGCTGCAATGACCTTATCAGTCTTGAATTTCATTAATTTATTGAATGCCCCCCGCACCTTAAAAGAGCCAGTCTTTTGGAGATTTTCAGCCTTTATATAAACCTCTGCGTCAAACATTTTGCTGAATGAGTTGGAATATACCATGGGCGTTTTGTGAATATAAGGAGAAATGGATCTCAGTGCATCATGGATTGATAAAAAGTCGATATTCATAATGATTTAATAATCATAATTAAATCATAGATTGAAACACAAGTCCATAATCCGAAATCAAGCAAAGCAGACACGGCTTCAAAGCCTTTATCAATGCGATGATATTATTTTGCTGCCTGTTTATACTGCTGAATGCAAAGGGTATGCTGAAGTTGCCCTTAAACAGCGGGAGGGATCGGCTCTAAGGTATCGCTGATAAAGGCTTTTCACCCATGTCTGCTTTGCTTCTGTAAATGCTTGGCTACGGATTATGGGGGAAGCCGTAAAGATTGACAATCTATTTAGCCTTAATGTAAAATTTTTGTAAATGGTAAAAAAGATTTTTATAATCATAGCCTTTCTTGTCCTGATATTTTCTGCTGTCCATTATGGATATGCAGCGGAGAACAAAATATACATAGGGATATTTCCTTATTATGCGCCGGATAAGATATGGCATTTTTACGAGCCCTTTATAGATTATCTCAACAAGACAACAGGCATTCCATGGGAACTAAAGCTTTACCACAATTATGACGCAATAATTGACGGCATATGCAGCGGCGAGGTTTCCATAGCCTATCTCGGACCAAACCCCTTCGGTCTCGCATACGAAAAATGCAAGGCAAAACCCTTGCTTGTACCCCTCGGGAACGATGGGAAGCCGTTTTACCGGTCTATAATCTTCACCAACAACCACAAAATAAATTCACTAAAAGAACTTAAAGGCAAACCATTTGCCTTTGGAGATAGAAACTCCACATCATCAAATATTGTTCCAAGGAAAATGCTTGAAGACGCTGGAATAACAATGGACATGATAAAACCGGTATTTCTGAAAAGCCATGAAAAGATTATAAATGCGGTTGCAAAAAATGAGGCAACAGCAGGCGCTACTAAAATACCGGTATTCGAAAAATTCAAGGGATTAAAATTTAAAGTATTAAAGGTTTCCGAACCGCTCCCCCATCACTCGTTCTGCGCCACACCCAATATCAACCCTGACATCGAGAGAAAATTTATGAATGCACTTCTGAAACTAAAACCGATGCACGATAGTTCTGATAGAAATATCGTGAAGAACTGGGACCTTGAATTACAGTACGGCTTTACACTGCCTCCTGAAGATTATATTCAGAACATCCTGAAACTCCATAGACTATTCAAAAAATATAATGATTGACAGATACAGCATAAGATTCAAAGTTATAACTCCCATACTCATCTTCCTTACAGTCATAATGCTGTCACTGCTCATTGTCGGCTATCAGGTCTCGAAAAATGTATTCTGGGAATACCACACATTCATCATATCCAGACATTCATCCGAAGTCCAGAAAATAGTAAATACCGCAATTGATGAGCTAACAACATCCCAACTCCTTGGCAAAGAGATGGTTGTGGATGCAAAGAAAAAAGCGGTGATCGACGAGATAAAATCATACTGGTCAAGCAACAACCTCACCGGATTTATAAAGACCACTGACGGTAAGATGGTCTATTCCTCCCTCGACAGCACATCAATGAAATCTCTGCAGCCCCAACTGCCTGAAGAAGGAGATTTTCATTTTAGCAAGGCACTCGCACATATCGGCGGCTCTGTAATAAACATTCCACTTTGGAACTATAAGGTGGTCTTTATAGAAAAACCCGTCATCCCCTTTATATACCTCTTATCCAGAGACACTATAACCGCACTCATAGCTCCTTTAATTGCCATAAGCTGTATACTGATTGTCGTAGTTACCTTTCTTGTCATGCGGAAAAATCTCCAGAAGCCCATAAAAGCTATTATATCCAATATACAGGCCTGTCAAGAGGTGAATAGAACAGGCATAACAGAACTGGACACGATTGGTTCGGCAATAAACGATGCATTCGAAAGGCTCAACAAAAAGACAGCGCAGTGCCAGATGCTTCACAACATTGCCGTATCCATACACGAATATTTCTCGATAGACGAAATACTCAACCTTATTATCGACAGGGCCAACCAGTTGATAAATGCAGAGCTTGCTGGCATTGCCCTTTATGACGACAAAGGGAAATTCAAAAGACTCATTACAAGGGGCACAACAACAAGAACCGGAGATGCATTGCCCGAGGGCAAAGGGCTGCTGGCATTTATGCGGCTTTCCATTACACCGGTTCGCATAGACAATGTATCGGAGCATCCTGCATTTAGCGGCTCATTTCCCGAAGGCCATCCTGTAATAAGGAATCTGTTGGCATATCCCATATTTTCGGGTGAAGGGAGGCCGGTCGGTACTCTATATTTCGGCAATAAACCCGAAGGGTTTACTGACGATGACGAGAGCATCCTCAAGACCATTTCCGCCGATACAGCAATAGCACTCAATAAGGCTGAAAGCTTAATGCAGCTTCAAAGATTCCAGCAGGTCATAGACTCTGCCTTTGATGTAATTGTAGTTACGGATGCCGATGGATACATCACATACGTCAACCCTGCATTTGAAACAGTTACGGGCTATTCAGGGGAAGAGGCCATTGGCAAAAAGACCAATATATTGAAGAGCGGCTGCCACGATGAAGACTTTTATAAAAACCTGTGGAATACCATCAAGGCAGGAGATGTATGGAAGGGAGAATTCATAAACAGGAAAAAGAACGGGGAGATATATTATACATCGTCGGTCATCTTCCCCATTTATGCAGAAGGAGATGTCCACTATGCCTCTATCCAGAGGGATGTAACACAGGAGAAAAAGCTATATGAACAGCTTTTAAGAGCGCAGAAGATGGAGGCAATCGGTACACTTGCAGGCGGGATAGCCCATGACTTCAACAACCTCCTGACAGCAATACTCGGGTATTCAGAGATTATGCTGGGCATGACAAAAGAGGGAGAGCCGTTCCATAGACCTGCAACCATCATTAACAATGCAGCACAGAAGGGCGCAGATCTGGCAAAAAAGATCCTTATGGTAACTCGCAAAGAGAAGATGGAGGCAAAGCCTGTCAATATAAACGAAATAATCCACAATTCCATGGAACTCCTTCAGAGGAGCATTCCCAAGAACATAGAGATTGTAGTAAATCTTAAAAAAGACGTCCCAAAAATAATGGCAGACCCCTCACAGATGCAGCAGGTGATCATGAACCTTGCCCTAAATGCCCGCGATGCCATGCAGGATGGGGGAAGATTGATCATAGAGACAGATGTGGTGGGCACAGAGAACGGCGCTGCCAACGGCATACCTTCTGACAAAGGCGAATTCATAAAATTATCCGTTTCCGATACAGGCACAGGTATGGACGCAGAGACACAGAGAAAAATATTCGATCCGTTCTTCACAACAAAGGAGACAGGAAAAGGCACAGGGCTCGGGCTCTACATAGTTCATTCTATAGTAAGCAATCACGGAGGATACGTAAACCTCTACAGCGAGCCGTTCAAAGGGACAAGGTTCAATATATACCTGCCCATCACAAAAACCGCTGATATGGAGGAATCAGGCGAAGCCGAAGACATAATGGGTTCGGGGACTATCCTCGTGATAGACGATGAGGCTGACGTCAGGGAACTATGCAAGGACATGCTGGAACCCCTTGGATACGCTGTCCTGCTTGCAGAAAGCGGCAGCGACGGCATAAACCTCTTCAGAACCATGAAAGACAGGATATCCCTCGTGATTGTTGACATGATAATGCCAAAAATGGGGGGCAGCGAGGTATTTCAGGCGCTGAAGACAATAAAGCCCGATATAAAGATAATACTCTGTTCAGGCTATAGTCATGAAGGTTTTGCAGGTATAGATAAGCTTCTAAAAAGCGGCGCAGCAGGGTTTGTGCAAAAGCCGTTCACACGCCATTCAATCGCACAGACTATCAAAAAGGCGCTGTCGGAATAGAAAAGGAAGGGGACTTATAAAATGGCAGAGACTACTTTGAAGATCGATGGCATGAGCTGTCAGCACTGCGTGATGAGGGTGAAAAAGGCCATCGATGCAGTTGCAGGCGTTACAAAATCCGATGTGGCTGTGGGCAGCGCCACTATTCAGTTCGACGAATCAAAAGCGAAAAAAGAAGACATCATAGCAGCAATCGAAAAAGCGGGATATAAGGTTAGTTAATGAGTGGATGGGTGAATGAGTAAATGTATATAAGGTCTTTTAACCCATTCACTCATTAACTCATATACTCATTTACTGTCGTAACTGTCCCTTTGTCTTATCAAGGATATAATTGACAAGGCTATTGTGCAGGGTATCGATCTCGTCGTCCTTCAGTGTCCTGTCCGATGCCCTGTATCTGACATTAAACGCAATGCTCTTTTTGCCTTCAGGAATATTCTTCCCCTGATAGACATCAAAGACATAAATATCCTCAATAAGGTCCGAAGGATATGATTTTAGCCATTTCATGAGCATCGCTGCTTCAAATAAGGAATCTACTATTATCGCCGTATCCCTTTCTATGTATGGATACCTTGGCAGTGCCCTGTATTTCACCACCTGCATTGCATACGGGATTATGCTGTCTATGTCTATCTCCATCACAATAACAGAAGGCTTGTGTGCCTTTATATCGAGAGAATCCACAATAGCAGGAGAAAGGGCGCCAACATATCCTATTTTACTGTCCATTATGAATATGTCTGCAGACTGCCCGGGATGCAAAAAGGGCTCCGATGACCTGACAAATGAGTAGTCATAAATCTTGAGGTCGTTGAGAATAGCTTCGATAACACCTTTGACGATATAAAAATCCGGCGTATCATCCCTGTACAATGCCTTGCTTCTCTCCTTGTAATAAAGGGCGGCAAGATGTTCACGCTCTTCTGGGAGACCGGACTCTTCAACCTGACTGCTTTTTATAAACACCCTTGCTATCTCGAATAATCTCAATTCCCTGTTGCCGTGTGATACGTTGTGAATCAGATCTTTTATAAATGCCGGCATCAGAGTTGTCCTCATAAATGACTCTTCTATTTTCAATGGATTCTTTATCTGCACGAGATTTCTTCTTTCATCGTCTTCGCCGATTCCAAGCAGATCGATGTCCTGCAGGCCCATAAAGCTGTAATTGATTACCTCTGTAAAGCCTGATTTAAAAAAGGCCTGCTTTATATTATTCTTAACCTCTTGCCCATTGCCTATTGCCTCTTGCCTCTCTATGCCTATGGTTGCCTTGGGCAGTTGTGCAGGAATCCTGTCGTAGCCATAAATCCTCGCAACCTCTTCTATAACATCGATCTCCCTCTTTATATCCCTTCTGTATGCCGGAGGTTTTATCTTCAGGCTGTTTGCCAACTTTTTCATCTCGAAACCCAATCCATCGAGACAATCTATAATCTCTTCTTTGGTCAGCTTCAATCCGAGTGTCTCATTGACCTTATTGTATCTGACATTTATCTCATCAGGTTTGTATCTCTTTGGATAAATATCTATCTTTCCGCAAATAGTGCCGCCCGCCACTTCCTTCATCAGATATGCTGCCCTGTCAAGGGCCTTCTTGAGCATCTTTATATCCGTTCCCCTTTCGAACCTGTAAGAGGATTCTGTCTTCAACCCGAGGGCCTTCGATGTCCTTCTTACAGACACCGGCTCGAAATAGGCGCTCTCGATAAATATGTCCATGGTGGAATCTGCAACCTCTGTTTCCATGCCGCCCATAACGCCGGCAATTGCTATCGGTCTTTCAGCATCCCATATGAGTAAAGAGTCATCAGGCATTTCACGCTCGATACCGTCCAGGGTTTTAAACTTGATCCTTGTCCCTTGACCTTTGACCCTATTGGGCGTGCCGACCATAATGCGGCGGCCTTTAATAGTTTTAAGGTCAAAGGCATGGAGGGGATGACCCAATTCCAGAAGCACATAGTTCGTGACATCCACAATATTATTGATCGATCTTATACTGCACTTTTTGAGCCTTTTCTTCAGCCACTCAGGTGAAGGGCCTATTTTGAGATTCCTCACAACCCTTCCTGCATACCTGTGGCAGAGTTCTGCATCGACAATATCAACATTAAAATCAAGCTCCCCGGTTTCTGCAAGGACATCGTGCTCAGGAAATACAAGAGGGGTTTTATATGCGGCAGAAAGCTCCCGCGCAATACCGATAATGCTCAGACAGTCAGGCCTGTTTGGAGTGACATTTACCTCGAAGACAACATCACTGTCCACCTGCTCGACAGCCTCTACCTCAAGACCTATCATGGTAAGCCTGTGGGCAACCTCATGAGGCGACTCCTTAATGTCGATAAATTCTTTTAACCATTCAAAGGGGACGCGCATTTAAAACTGCCTCAAAAACCTGATATCATTTTCGAAAAATAACCTTATATCGTCTATGGAATACTTGAGCATGGCAATCCTCTCTATTCCCATGCCGAATGCGAAACCCGAATACTCTTCCGGATTGTATCCCACATATTCGAAGACCCTCGGATTAACCATTCCTGCACCTAAGATTTCGAGCCATCCAGACCCTTTGCAAACCCTGCATCCAACACCATTGCACAATATGCATCCAATATCAACCTCTGCCGAAGGCTCTGTGAATGGGAAAAAGCTCGGCCTGAAGCGCACCGGCGTATCTGCGCCGAACATCTGATGGAGGAACGCCTTAAGAACTCCCTTGAGATTGCTGAATGTTATCCCCTTATCCACCATCAGGCCTTCCACCTGATGGAACATGGGTGTATGGGTTATATCTGCATCGCACCTGTAAACCTTGCCGGGAGCGATAAACCTCACAGGCGGCTTCCTTTTCTCCATAACCCTTACCTGGACAGGAGAGGTATGGGTTCTCAGAACGATGTCATCGCTTATGTAAAATGTATCCTGCATGTCCCTTGCAGGGTGGTCTTTGGGAATATTCAGTGCCTCGAAGTTATAGTAATCCAGTTCAACCTCCGGTCCTTCCTCAACGCTGAAACCCATCTTAACAAAGATATCCGTTACCTCCGAAAGGACTTTATTTATGGGATGCTCTCTGCCAAAGGAAATGAACTTACCGTTCAACGTAATATCGAGGGACTCTGAAAGCAGTTGTCTCTTTAATTCTTCTTGCTTTAATCGGGACTCCTGCAAATCGAGTTCTGTTTCGATGAATTGTTTTATTTCGTTTACCTTTTTGCCGTGTGACGGCCTCTCTTCTGGAGGGACTTTCGAAAGGGATTTCAGTTCCGAGGTTATAATCCCCTTTTTGCCGAGATATTTGACCCTGAGACTGGATAAGTCAGCAAGATTTTTTACGGACTTCAGTTCTTCAAGGAATGTCTGTTTCAGGTCTTCGATCATAGGACTTTAGAATGTAAATGAGTAAATGAGCATATGAGTTTTCACCCATTAACTCATTCACCCATTAACCCATTAACCTTTTACTTGATTTGCCAGTTCGCTGAAGGCTTTGGGATCGTTGTATGCCAGATCGGCAAGGGCTCTTCTGTTTAAGGTAATGTTTGCCTTTTTCAACCCGTTCATAAACTGGCTGTAAGACATACCGAGGGACCTGACAGCGGCATTGATCCTTGCAATCCATAATGCCCTGAATTCACGCTTTTTAAGCCTTCTATCTTTATAGGCTGCGAGGAGACCCTTGTCAACAACCTGGGCAGCGACCTTGTAAACACGGTGCCTTCCACCGTACTGGCCTTTTGCCATATCTATGACCTTCTTATGGTATCTCCTTGTCTTAAAACCACCTTTTGCCCTGGGCATTGTATCCTCCTTTTACTACCCTGAATTTCTCGGAACAGAATCTTTAAAAGTTTTTCCAAAAAATATAAAGTTTAATAGATTAGCCATACAGGCATCAAGTCTGATTTAATTAAATAGAGGCGTGCGGACAAGCCGCACGCCTCTATTTAATCCTAAAACATGTAGGGCAATAATTTCTTGATGTTTTCCTGCTGGACCTCAGGCACTAAATCGCCCTTCCTGAGATTCCTCATCCTCTTGGCAGGCTTGCCTGTCAGGAGATGGCTCTTGTATGCCCTGTATCTCTTTATCTTTCCGCTGCCTGTCACCTTGAACCTCTTGGCAGCGCCTCTGTGCGTCTTAAGCTTCGGCATTTCTATCCTCCTCTCTATTTGCTGCTTGGCGCTATCACCATAGTAATGCTTTTGCCTTCCAGCTTAGGCGGCTGTTCTACCTGAAACTTTCCGGTAAGCAGTTCCTGTATCCTGTCAAATAACTTCATTCCCAATTCCGGCCTCACAATCTCACGCCCTCTGAAAAACATGGTAACCTTGGCCTTGTCGCCGTCATCCAGGAATCTCCTGATATTTTTGACCTTTAGCTGAAGGTCGTGGTCTGTTATCTGGGGCCTTATCTTTACTTCCTTGACATCAATGGTCTTCCGCGCTGCGTGCTTTTTACTCATCTGGTACTTATACTTGCCGTAATCCATTATCCTGCAGACAGGCGGCGTAACATTGGGGGCAACCTCGACAAGGTCATAACCCCTATCCCGTGCTATACGGATAGCTTCCTGAACAGAGACCACTCCGAGCTGTTTGCCTTCATCATCGATGAGTCTTACTTCTCGTGCCCCTATCCCCTCGTTAACTCTTACAGTGCCCTTACTTATGCTATTACCTCCGACATTTAGTTAATGGGTTAATGAGTATATGGGCATATGAGTAGATTTACTCATTCACTCTCATCCACTCATTTACCCATTCACTCATTTACTCATTTGCGAGTATTTATTTCGTCTTTGATTATATCTATAAATTGCTCAATTGTAAATGGCCCGATGTTTTCGCCGTTCCTCTTCCTGACCGTTATTTTATTTTCAGCAATTTCCTTGTCGCCTATTATAACAAGATACGGGATTTTTCTCACAGTTGCTTCTCGTATTTTGTATCCTATCTTTTCATTTTCAAGAACAATCTCAACTCTTATATCAGATTCTCTAAGTTTTTTATATATTTCTTTTGCATAATCATCGTGTCTTTCTGCTATGGTCAATACCGATGCCTGCACAGGTGAAAGCCACAAAGGGAACGCTCCTGCATAATGCTCTATAAGAATGCCGAAAAATCTTTCGAATGAGCCCATCAATGCCCTGTGGATCATTATAGGTCTGTGCTCTTTGCCGTCGCTTCCCCTGTATGTGACATCGAACCTTTCTGGATTATTAAAGTCAACCTGTATGGTGCTGCACTGCCATGACCTGTTCAGTGAATCCTTTATCTTTATGTCTATCTTGGGTCCATAGAATACACCTTCCCCGGGGTCTATCTGGTAAGACAAACCCTTTTTCTCAAGGGCATGTTTTAAGGCATTGGTTGCACTTTCCCAGTTTTCCAGAGTTCCCACATATTTTTCAGGGCGGGTTGAAAGATAAACATCGTATGCGTCAAATCCGAATGTCCTGAGTATAAAGAGCGTAAAATCGAGGATGTTCAGTATTTCATCCTCTATCTGGTCTTCTCTGCAGAATATGTGGGCGTCATCCTGTGTAAAGCCCCTTACCCTGAGAAGTCCGTGCAAAACCCCTGAACGCTCATATCTATAGACAGTGCCAAGCTCTGCATATCTTATTGGCAATTCCCTGTAACTCTTCAAAGAATTTTTATAAACGTCTATATGGAATGGACAGTTCATCGGCTTTAATTCATAAGCAACCTCGTCTATCTCCATGGGTGAATACATGTTTTCCCTGTAGAAATCCCAGTGGCCGCTCCTCTGCCATAGATTCAACTTGGCGATATGCGGCGTATAGAGAATCTTATAATCAGCCTTTATATGCTCGTTTCTCCAGAAATCCTCGATGGTCTTTCTTATAATCGCACCGTTGGGATGCCACAGGATGAGTCCTGGGCCTATGTCATCGCTGAGACTGAAGAGATCCAATTCTTTGCCTAATTTTCTGTGGTCTCTCTTTTTGACCTCTTCAAGGAAATTCAGATATGCATTCAAGTCATCCTTATTGTCAAAGGCAGTTCCGTAAATTCTCTGGAGCATCTTATTCTTTTCATCGCCGCGCCAGTAAGCGCCGGCAATACTTAAGAGCTTGAATGCCTTGACCTTTCCTGTATTTGGAAGATGAGGCCCCCTGCAGAGGTCGACAAATCCACCCTCTTCATATATAGATACCGTCTCATCCGGTATTTCCTGCAAAAGCTCTACTTTGTAGTTCTCGCCCATCTTTTTAAATAGTTCTATGGCCTCTGTTTTTGAGATATCTTTGCGGACAAAGGGGTTGTTCTTTTTGATAATCTCCTTCATCCTCTTTTCTATCTTTTCCAGATCCTCGGGAGTAAAAGGAACATCTCTATCGATGTCATAATAAAAGCCGTCTTCGGTTGCAGGTCCTATGGCTAACTTTGCATCGGGGAATAAGTCCTTTATAGCATGAGCCATTACATGGGATGTGCTGTGGCGGAGAATCTCCAATTCTTCTTTGTTAATGACAAAACCTCCGATAAAAAATTTGGGTTATATAATAACTGATTCTAAGTGAATGAGTAAATGCCTGAATGAGTTAACGAGTGAATGGAATATTTTTAACCCATACCTCATATGCTCATCTACCCATATGCTCATTTACTGTGCAACTTCCCGTCAACCATCTCCAGTGTCCTGTGGCATCTCTTTGATAGGGATTCATTGTGGGTTACAATGATGAAAGTTATGCCGTGCTTTTGATTTATATCCATCAAAAGCCTGAAGAGGTCTCCTCCTGTTGCCGCATCGAGATTTCCTGTTGGCTCATCGGCAAGAACAACCTTCGGCTCAAGGAGCAATGCCCTTGCAACAGCAACCCTCTGCTGCTCTCCGCCTGATAGTTCACCTGGCTTATGGTCTTTTCTTGCATATAAACCAAGCTCATCAAGAAGTTTTTCTGCCTTTTCGTATATCTCCTTCTGACTTCTGGCTTCTGGCTTCTGGCTTCTGGCTATCATTCCCGGCATCATCACATTCTCTATGGCGCTGAATTCAGGAAGGAGATAATGAAATTGGAAAATGAATCCTATTACCTTATTTCTAAAAATCGCAAGTTCTCCATTGCTGAGAGAGAATGGATTTATACTGCACGGGGACAGTCCCGATTCTACGACTGCGTCCGTAAATCCGGGACAGTCCCCTTTCTGACTATCGACTTTATATATAACTTTTCCGGATGTCGGTTTATCGAGGGTTCCAAGGATATGTAAAAAAGTGCTCTTTCCAGCTCCAGAGGCGCCAACAATGCTGACTACCTCTCCTTCATTGAAAACTGCATCTATTCCTTTTAAGACCTTCAGCTCTCCAGCAGGCATATAGAATGATTTTTCAAGTCCTTCTACACTTATAAGCTCTTTCATTTCTTCACGCACAAGGGGGACGCAGTCCCCCTTGTGAAAACCCCCTTCATTGAATTCTTTGTCTTCATTTCTGGCTGGAGTCTTCCGGTTTTTCTTTGCCTGTCCACTTCTTTACCTTCTCTTTTATGGTCCCTGTCTTCTCTTTAATCTCATCCGTCTTTTCACCAAGCTTATCCGCACCCTTCTTGATTATCCCGCCTGTTTTTTCGCCAATCCATCTAAACTTATCGCCGCCCTTGCCCCAGATAGTGATGCCGATGAACAATGCCAGAGCGATTATTACTATACAAATAATTTTTTTAATAATCTTACACATGTTGCCTCTCGCCTATTGCCTTTTGTCTTTTCGCCTATAGCCCATTGCCTATTGCCTGCCTTTATTCATACCTCAATGGCTCGACAGGGTTTAGTTTTGCTGCATAGTATGAAGGGTATAATGTTGAAAGAAAGCTTATGGCAATTGCTGAAAACGATACAGCAATAAAGTCTATGAGTTTCATCTTGACCGGAAGTTTGCTCAGGTAATACACATCTGCAGGGAGCTTTATAATCTCATAGTTGTTTATTATCTTTCCGAGGACATACCCTCCTGTCACGCCAATCACAGTGCCGATTATCCCTATCAGTAATCCCTGAATCATGAAAACCATCATAATGCCCTGATTTTTCGCACCCATTGCCTTTAATATGGCTATCTCCTTCTGCTTTTCCATGACATTCATCATCAGTGTGCTGACGACATTGAAAGAAGCAACCAGCACAATAAGTATCAATATGATAAACATTGCAAACTTCTCCAATTTTAGTGCAGAGAATAAATTCCTGTTCATCTGCATCCAGTCCCTCGCATAGTAAGGGAAACCGATCTTTTTATTTACAGAATCCCGGACAGACGACGCCTTGTAAATGTCGTCAAGGCGCAATTGAATTCCGGAGACAGCGCTGCCGTAGCCGAAAAACTCCTGTGCGGATTTTATGTCTGTGAAAGCAAGGTTTGTGTCATACTCAAACATGCCCATCTCAAATACAGCAGCAACCCTGAATTGCTTTACCCTCGGCAGCATTCCCAACGGCCCTATTTCACCAACAGGAGATATCAGATTAACAGTATCCCCTGCAATAACACCTACCATCGAAGCAAGCTCTTTGCCAAGGATTATCCACCCTCGACCCGTTATTTCTTCAATGCTGCCTTCTTTGATATGCCTCAAAATATCCGTGGTCTTTAATTCAGAAGAGGGCTCTATCCCCCTTAGAAAAACGCCGTGCGCCCTTCTTCCCGAAGATACCATTACCTGTCCGAGGACAAAGGGGGACATAGAAACAACATGGGGCTCATTCTTGAGCTTCTCCATCACTGAACTGTAATCTTCAATCCCGCCTTTGTAACTGAGAACTACTGCGTGGGCATTGGCTCCAAGTATCTTTTTCTGCAGGTCTTCATGGAAACCGCTCATAACAGAAAGCACAACAAGGAGCGCCATCACACCAACGGCAACGCCGCTGATGGATATGACTGTGTTGAAAGAGATGCCTTTATGCTTTTTTTTCGACTTCAGATACCTTAAGGCAATGAATAATTGATAAGGTAGATTCATTTATTGTTCTGGTTTTAATTGCGGGAAAAGTATTACATCCCTTATGGATTGGGAGTTGGTGAGCAGCATGACCAGCCTGTCTATGCCTATTCCCTCGCCGGCGGCAGGCGGCATGCCATACTCCAGCGCCTTTACAAAGTCCTCGTCCATCCAGTGGGCCTCTTCGTCTCCCCTTTTCTTTGCCTCCACCTGCTTTAAAAACCTCTCCTTTTGATCAACGGGGTCGTTCAATTCGGAAAATGCATTGGCTATTTCCCTCGATGCTATAAATAACTCGAACCTCTCCACAAGCTCCGGATTATCCCTCTTCCTCTTTGCAAGTGGAGAAAGCTCAACAGGATAGTCTATTATGAATACAGGCTGCACCAATTCCGGCTCCACAAATTCCTTGAATATCTCATCCAGCACCTTGGCATGGGAGGCTCCTTTGTCTATATCTATCTTTTTTGATTCCGCCCATTTCCTCGCCTTTTCAGGGTCTGTTATCACATCATCAGGCACTCCCTTTTGCTTCAGGGCATCGAGCATCGGAATCCTCGGCCACGGCGGAGTAAGGTCTATTACTGTATCTCCATAAGGCACCTTTAGTGTACCGAGAACACGATTTGCAATGTATGAGAAGATCTCTTCCGTAAAGGACATCAGGAAGTTATAATCCTTGTAAGCCATATAGAATTCAAGCATTGTAAATTCAGGGTTGTGCTTTGTGGATATGCCTTCATTTCTGAAATTCTTGTTCAGCTCAAAAACCCTCTCATAGCCTCCCACAAGGAGTCTCTTGAGATAAAGCTCCGGTGCAATCCTGAGGTATAAGTCCATACCGAGGGCTATGTGGTGCGTCCTGAACGGCTTTGCAGCAGCTCCGCCGGGAATGGGATGCATCATGGGTGTCTCGACCTCGATAAAGCCGTGGGACTCGAAGAAATCCCTCATTGCCTTCATAATAGCGCTTCTCTTTGCAAATACATCCTTCACTTCGGGATTGACAATAAGGTCAACATATCTCTGCCTGTATCTGAGTTCTATATCTTTAAGACCATGCCACTTCTCAGGCAATGGCCTCAGGGATTTGCTCAGAAAAATGAAGTCATTGACCTCGATGGTGAGCTCGTCCGTCTTTGTCCTGAACAGTCTGCCGCTGACACCTATGATGTCGCCGATATCGAGCTTTTTAATGAGGGAATATTTCTCGCCGATAACATCTTTTTTGAGGTATATCTGAATCTTGCCTGTAGCATCCTGAATGTGGGCAAAGGATGCCTTACCAAAGTCCCTCATGGCAATAATCCTGCCGGCAACAGAGGTATTTATATTATTGGACTCTAAAGACTCTTTATCAGAATCCCCATGTTTTGCATGAAGTTCTGCAGCGGTTGATTCAGGGTCAAAACGTCCGTCATACGGATCGATATCGATATTCCGCAGGTCATCGAGCTTTTTAAAACGCTGTTTTATAAGTTCATTTGTTTCTTCCATAACTGATGATTATACTTGCCTAAATTCAGCTAAGTCAACGTATGGAAAAATATAGTATAATTAACCTAACATTTGTTTTGGAGGCAATATTGGAAAACTTTTTTTAAACTCCTAATTGCAGCAGCACTCGGCGGACTTATAGGGATCGAAAGGCAGATCGGCGGACAGACTGCAGGCTTCCGCACGCAGCTTCTTGTCTGCCTCGGTTCATGTCTATTTACTATCGCTTCCGTTCATGTTTATAAAATTTACGGCGCATACACAGACCCTGGAAGAATTGCAGCACAGATTGTAGTTGGTATCGGCTTTCTTGGCGCAGGTGCAATATTGAGACATGGGATATCAATAAGGGGACTGACTACTGCTGCAACACTCTGGATGGTCAGTGCAATCGGTATGGCAGTGGGATTCGGGGAATACATTACAGCCGGCTTTGCAACTTTTCTCGTACTTGTAAACCTTGCAGTCCTTAAGAATATCGAGGATATACTTCCGAAAAACCGTTATTCCATCCTGACAATCAAGATAAAGGGCTCGGAGGAATTAAAAATAGCGGAATTTATCGATGGCTATAACATCAAAGTTTTAGATGCCAAAATTAAATTTATGAAGGAACAGAACATCGTCGAACAAGAGGTATCGCTCAGGTATAAGGATTAC
>NZ_DAIOFX010000018.1:0-26823 GCF_036745535.1 Dissulfurispira sp. | reverse complement strand
TTCGACATCAAAGCTGACTCTGTCGCCCTCGGCAAGGGATTTGAATCCACTACCTTAAATGGAAGAATAGTGGACGAATATATCGCCGCCTTCATCACTCGTAATAAAGCCAAAACCCTTGGAATCGTTGAACCACTTCGCTGTACCGGTAGCCATTCAGAAATACCTCCTTGTGTAAAAAATAAAGTCTCATGGACTTCCTGCTGCATCACAGATGCGCAAACTGACAACTGAAACTTTTAAATATCTATATTCCTCGCCTCAAGTGCGTGCTTGACTATGAACTCCTTTCTCGGCTCCACCTGGTCGCCCATGAGGACGGTGAATATCTCGTCTGCCTTGACAGAATCCTCTATGCTGACCTGTAAGAGCGTCCTCTTTTCAGGATCCATGGTCGTCTCCCACAACTGCTGCGGGTTCATCTCGCCAAGTCCTTTGTACCTCTGAATGCTCAAACCCCTTTTGGATGCCTCGGTTACCGTGGTCAGCAGTTCTTTTAATAAAGCGACTTCTTTTGTCTCCCCTTTTATTTGCAGTTTATACGGAGGGTTGCCGAAAATCTCTGTTATTTCCTTGTACATCTGTGCTATCTCTTTAAACTCAGGCGACTGAATGAATGAGACAGAAAGGCTCATCTTGTAATTCTGTTTCCTGATTTCTACTGCATGCGCTTCCTGCTCTTCATCAAAGCTTATCTCGCCGTGCTTTATGTTAGGGATCTTTCCTTTTATTTTTTCCAGAAGCGATGTTACTGCCTCCGCGCTTTTGAAATTTGATTTTTCAACGCCTAATTCCAGAAGCAGGCTTATAATCTCAGGGTCTTTCCTCTTTTTATCAAACCACTCCATTATTCTCTCATATAATGAAATCTTTTTGAGATGGGGAATAAGCTTCTTGCCTCCTATCAAACCCGAAGGCGTCGATACCTGAATGTCCTCTGCAGCAAGCTCAAAGAGCATCGCCATGAGCTCCGCCTCATTCTGGACATATCTCTCGGTCTTACCTCTCTTGACCCTGAAAAGAGGCGGCTGTGCAATATACAGATAACCCCTCTCGATGAGGTCGGGCATCTGTCTGTAAAAGAATGTAAGAAGGAGTGTTCTGATATGAGCTCCATCCACATCTGCGTCTGTCATGACTATTATCCTGTGATACCTTGATTTCGATGCATCAAAATCACCTGCGCCTATGCCTGTGCCGAGGGCTGTTATCAATGTCTTTATTTCGTCAGATGTGAGCATCTTGTCAAAACGCGCCTTTTCAACATTGAGTATCTTTCCCCTCAAGGGCAGTATTGCCTGAAAACGCCTGTCCCTTCCCTGCTTTGCAGAGCCTCCTGCAGAGTCTCCTTCTACTATGAACAGCTCTGAACGCGCAGGGTCTTTCTCGGAGCAGTCTGCGAGCTTGCCGGGAAGTCCTGTGTCCTCAAGGACTCCCTTTCTCCGTGTCAGCTCCCTTGCCTTTCTTGCAGCCTCCCTTGCCCTCGCTGCCTGGATTGCCTTTTCTATTACCTTCCTTGCAACAGAAGGGTTTTCTTCAAAGTATGTGGAAAGTGCTTCGTTTGTTATGGATTCAACAAGGCCCTTGACCTCGCTGTTTCCAAGCTTCATTTTTGTTTGGCCTTCAAACTGGGGGTTCGGAAGCTTTACGCTTATAACCGCTGTAAGTCCTTCCCTTATGTCTTCGCCGGATATGCTCTCTTTTCCTTCTTTCAGGATTCCGGAGGATATTCCGTAGCTGTTTGACGTCCTTGTAAGGGCTGATTTAAAGCCTACCAGATGGGTACCGCCCTCCCTCGTGTTTATGTTGTTTGCAAATGTATATATGTTCTCTGTATAGCCGTCATTGTACTGGAGGGCTACTTCGACATTAATCCCCTCTTTTTCTCCTGATATGTATATAGGCTTCGGGTGAATAGGAGTCTTGTTTTTATTGAGATGCTCCACAAAGGATACAATCCCTCCCTTATACAGGAAGACCTGGCTCTTTGCTGTCCTTTCGTCTGTAATGTTTATCTGAAGCCCTTTGTTCAAAAATGCGAGCTCCCTGAGCCGCTGTGCAAGGACATCGTAATGGAACTCCATTGTCTCGAATATCTCTGCATCGGGCTTGAATGTAATTTTTGTCCCCCTGCCCTTTGTCTTTCCCACAACGGTTAAAGGGCTTACAGTGGTCCCCCTCTCAAACCTCTGCTGATGTACAAGGCCGTTCTGTTTTATCTCCACCTCGAGCCATTCAGAAAGTGCATTAACAACAGACACGCCTACGCCATGAAGCCCTCCTGAAATCTTGTATGCCTTTGACTCGAACTTCCCTCCTGCATGGAGTTCTGTTAGCGCTATCTCTGCAGCGGTCCTGCCTTCAGGGTCTCCCGGGTGTGGCTCTGTGGGAATACCCCTTCCATTGTCTATTACTGTGCAGCTTCCGTCGTGATGCAGGATGACCTCTATGTTTGTGCAGAACCCTGCAAGGGCCTCATCCACGCTGTTGTCCACGACCTCATAAACAAGGTGGTGCAGGCCGTCTATGCCTGTGGAACCGATGTACATTGCAGGCCTTACCCGTACTGCTGAAAGGCCTTTCAGTATCTTTATCGCTTCAGCTCCGTATTCCTCTGTTTCAGCAATAGATGTTTGTTCTGCAGCCTCTTCTATCTTTTTTTCGTCCATTTTCTCCCTCTTGCCAAGTTTATGAGTAAAAGGACAAATGAGTGGATGTGTTTTTACTCATTTACACATATACTCTTTTACTTATTGCCTATAATCTCATCGGCATTACTACGCATTTGTAGTCCTCCCCTCCGTCCTCGGTAATCATGGCAGGGCTGAGGGGTTCATTCAGTTTAAGTATGACCTTTTCAGAAGACATGGCATTTAATGCATCCAGTACATACCGCGCATTGAAGGCCATGGTCATTGCATCTCCTGAATAGCTTGCGCTGATCTCATCGCTTGCCTCTCCAAGGTCTGGGTTTGAGGCAGAAATCACCATATTGCTGGAATCTATATCCACCCTCACCGCATTGCTCCTCTCCCTGCTCATTATCGAGACCCTTCTCAGGGACTTTGTAAGCAGGTTCCTGTCCACTGTGAGTATCTTCTCATTTGCAGTTGGAATGACCTGTTCATAATTTGGATATGTCCCCTCTATCAGCCTTGTCAGAAACTGTATGTCGTCTATCTTAAAAAGGACATGGTTTTTCCCAACAACAACCTTTACGGGTTTTGCTTCATCGCTTAAAAATCGCCTCAGCTCGGCTACGGACTTTCTCGAAACAATCATCTTTTTCTCTTCTTTTGATTTGGATGTTATGGCCCTTTCAGAAAGCGCCAGCCTGTGGCCGTCTGTACCGACAACAATAAGCGCTCCGCCGGGTTTTACATGAAAGAGAAGGCCGTTCAGTACATACCTTGTATCCGACTCTCCAGCAGCGTATATGGATTTGTCTATCATCTCAAGGAGCAGTGAAGAGTCTATCTCCATTTCTTCTGTTGATTCAAAGGAGGGCCAGACAGGGAAATCGTCTGCAGAGAGGCTTGCAAGGCGGAAATTGCTCTTTCCTGATTTAACCTTTACCCATTGGGTGTCTGTGGATTCAAGGTTTACTTCTCCGTCCATCTCCTTTACAATCTCGAACAGCTTCCTTGCAGGAATGCACATCCTGCCTTCTTCTGCTATGCCGAGTTTAATTGGCTCTTTAAAAGCTGTTTCAAGGTCTGTGGCAGTGATATACGCCCCCTTTTTTTCCGCTGTAAGAAGGAAGTGGTTCAATATGGGCATGGTATTTTTCTTTTCCACGATATTCTGGATATCGGAAAGTTTCTTTTGCAATTCGTCCTTTTCTACTGATACCTTCATTGTTCCCTCCGTTTTATAGAGACTATCCTCTCAGCTTTTTATTAATATTCTCTATGCTTTTATTCAGGTTTTCATCCCTGCTGCGCCTGTCCTCTATCTGCTTGCATGCATAGATCACAGTGGCGTGGTCCTTTCCGCCAAAGCACCTGCCGATTTCGCTTAAGGATAGCTGCGTATGCTGCTTTGCGATATACATTGCTATCTGCCGTGCATTTGCCACTTCCTTCGTGCGCTTTTTTGTTTTCAGCTCCTGTACCTTCATCCCGAAATATTCACAGACTGCCTTTTGTATGGTCTCTACGGTTATGGGTTTGTCGTCTTCAGATATCAGGTCTTTCAGCACATTCTTCGCCATATTTATGTCTATTGGCATGCCTGTGAGTGACGCATGGGCGCCTAACTTTATAAGGCATCCCTCCAGCTCTCTTATGTTGGACTTTACCCTCGTGGCTATGAAATATGCTACTTCGTCGTTTATTGAGAGCTTCTCCGCATCCGCCTTTTTATATATAATTGCAACCTTTGTCTCTACCTCCGGAGGCTGTATGTCCGCAATAAGCCCCATGCTGAATCTCGACCTGAGCCTGTCTGTAATATCCGCTATTTCCATGGGCGACCTGTCGCTGGAGATCACTATCTGCCTCTGCTTTTCATAAAGGGAATTGAATGTGTGAAAGAACTCCTCCTGCGTTGTGGTCTTTCCTGATATGAACTGTATGTCGTCGATAAGCAATACATCAACATTTCTGTATTTCTCTTTTAGTTCCGCCATCTTTTCGTGCCTTATGGATGAGATGACCTCGTTGGTGAACTGTTCTGTAGAGACATAATAGACTATCATCCCTGGATTTTTATCCACTATGGCATTTCCGATTGCATTTATTATGTGCGTCTTGCCGAGACCGACTCCGCCGTATATGAATAACGGATTGTAGGCATAGCCCGGGTTCTCTCTAACCCTCATGGCAGCAGCATGGGCAAACTGGTTTGAAGGACCCACAACAAAGGTATCAAAGGTATATCTCGGATTTAAATAAATGCCCCTGCTTGCCAGTTTGTTCCTTCTGTTTTCGAGCCTCGAATCCATCCTCCTTAGGGCAGCATCCTCTTTCTCTGCAGTCTTGTATTTTACGGTCAGGGGATATCCGAGGATACTTTCCATAGTGTCTGCAATAATTGTAGGATAATTGTCCTCTATCCATTCTCTGAAAAACCTGTTCGGAATCTCCAGTGCTATAGTTTTGTCTTTCAGTTGAAGGAGTTTTATTGGCTTGAACCAAAGGTTAAAGGTGCTGTCTCCAACCTTTTCAGCAATCTTGGAGAGGCTTTTATCCCATATTTTTTCTATGTTGGTAACCGCTGCCATCCCTTATCCTCTTCTGAGAAAACCGAAATGTCCATTATTTATTAACATGTTATTAACATTTGTTAATAATTCCATCCACTTTCACCTGCTCATTATAGCCTATATGTTAAAACAAGGGCAATAATATGTTAGTTAATAAGAACCGAAAATCTTTTCAACACCAAATGCAATTCCATATAAAAAACAATACTGATTTCTTACATCTATAACTTATTGATAAATAAATATCTATATAGATTATTAACAAATAAACAGTGCCTACTATAATCACTATTTATTATTTAAATAAAAGAATAGTAGTATTACTTCTTAGTATTTGTTAGGATTTTTTAGATATCCCTCAATAAAGGCATCAATATCTCCATCAAGAACCGTATCCACATTGCCGACCTCTATATTAGTCCTGTGGTCTTTAACAAGCCTGTAAGGCTGAAGCACATAAGACCTTATCTGATTTCCCCATGATATCTCCTTTTTATCGCCTGCTATACCTTCAAGTTTCTGTTCCCGCTCTTTGAGAGATATATCATAGAGCCTCGATTTTAATATCTTCATTGCAAATTCCCTGTTTCTGTGCTGTGACCTCTCACTCTGGCACGAAACTATTATTCCTGTAGGAATATGGGTAATCCTTACAGCAGATGAGACCTTATTCACGTGCTGTCCGCCTGCACCTGAAGCCCTGAAGGTGTCTATTTTCAGATCCTCATCCCTTATCTCTATCTTAATATCATCCTCTATTTCAGGATACACAAGCACGGCAGAAAAGGATGTATGCCTTCTTTTGTTTGCATCAAAGGGCGATATTCTTACGAGTCTGTGTATGCCGGCCTCTGCCTTCAGATAACCATAGGCATAAGGGCCTTCGACCGTGAAGGTCACTCCCTTGATCCCAGCCTCATCCCCTATCTGTAAATCAACTATTTCCGTCCTGTATCTATGCATCTCAGCCCATCGCAGGTACATCCTCATCAGCATCTGCGCCCAATCCTGGCTCTCTGTACCGCCTGCACCCGGATGGATTGTCACTATCGCACTATTTTTATCAACATCTCCTGAAAGGAGGAGTTTTAATTCTATAGCCTCTAAATTTTTTCTGAGCTCATCAGCCTCTCTTTTAATGTCCTCAAAGAATATCTCCCCCTCATCCTCGCTCAGGATTGCAAGAGACTCCTCGAGGTAGAGGATCTTGTTTATTGCATTTTCTATGGGCCGTATGGTCTCTTCGATATTGGCCTTTGCCTTCTGCAGACCCTTCAGTTTTTCTGGAGAAGACCATACGTCTTCGGATGAGAGTTCCTTCTCTATATTCGACAGTTCGGTCTTGAGCCTGTCGACATCAAAGATAACCTCTTAAAGAGGCTGCCTTCTCTTTTAATTCAGAAATGTAATCTTTAAGCTCGTTCTGTAACAGCATATCTATTCCTCCATATATATTCTAAGCGACTAAGTCATTGAATAATCAAGTAATTACTTATTTGCTCATTCACTCATTTACTTGTTCTTTTCAGCAGCAGCAACACCGAACAAACAATGCATAGATACGAAAATATATCCCCGTATTTCGTATATGGGGTCAGTGTCCTGTCTGTTTTTATATCCTTAACCAGAGATGTCTTATCAAACAATTTTGTTGTACCTACTATCCTTCCGCTGCTGTCGATAAATCCGGAGATCCCTGTATTTGCAGCCCTTATAACAGGTTTTCTGTTCTCTATAGCCCTGAACACGGCCATGCTGAAATGCTGATAAGGGCCATGAGTCTTTCCAAACCATGCATCGTTGGTGATGGTCACAATAAAGTCTCCCCCCCGGACATAAAATTTCCTAACAAGGCCAGGGAATATGATTTCGTAACAGATTAGCGTGCCGAAACTTCCGAAGGGGGTCACTGCCTTTATATAACTATCCCCAGGGATATAATCCCCTACGCCGACAACCAATTTATCAACAAAGAACAGGAGGTTTCTCAGGGGGACATACTCTCCGAAAGGAACTAAATATATTTTATCATAGATATATGAGATATTTCCATTTTTATCGAGGAGCACAGCGCTGTTGGTATATCCGATTTCTGGTTTCGGGCCTCTTTTGTCGTCTGTCGTCTGTTTTCTATCCCCTGTTCGCTGTTCTTTAGCCAGTACGCTCCCGAAGAGGAGGTAAGAATTCAACTGCTTCTGAAAGGAGAAGAGATTTTCTGTGAATTCCCTGTCTCTTCCAAAACAAAACGGTACGGAAGTCTCTGGCCACACAATAATATGTGGGTTGTCCCGAGACACAGCAAGGGAAAGTTCCTGATATGTGTTTATAACAGCATTCTGGTATGCGAGATCCCATTTCTTGTCCTGCTCTATATTGCCCTGAATTACAGCAGCCCTTATATTAAATCCATCCCTTTTCTGGTTGAGTTTATAAAGGCCGTAGGAAAAGGTCGACAGAAGGGCTATAAAGAGTATTACAAAGCCGCTGATAGTTGGAATAAGGGAATAAAGAGGCCGCTCCAGCCGTCTCTGTTTTAGCAAAAGGGCATCGGCAAAGGCGCCATTGATTGCCACCAAAAGGAAGGAGATACCGTAAACGCCTGTGATATCCGCAACCTGTATGAATGCCAAAAACTTATACTGGCTGTAACCGAGACTTGACCATGGGAATCCGGTCATGGCATACGAACGGCCAAACTCGAGTACCGTCCAGAAGACCGGAGCCACAAACATCACGGGCAGGTCGGTTTTTCTTATATACGACGAATATAAAACTGAAAACAGCGCAGGATAAAGGCTCAGATAGAGACACAAGAAGAGGACTATCAGAATGCTCGGCACAAATGGTATGGAGCCGTATTTGTTTATGGCGTGGTAAATCCAGTAGGTTGTGCCAAAGAAATATACTATGCCAAAGAAAAGCCCTGCCTTAAATGCCTCTTTTTTATCTTTATCGTAAAGAAACACAAACAAAGGTATGAGGGCAACCCATGCAAGGAGATAAAGGTCTATCTTTGGAAAAGACAGAATGAGTAAAAGCCCTGATAATAGGGCAGGCCCGTAAAATTGATTGAATTTTGCCTTGAGATTGTCCATAATGTTCTAACCCCTGTTATTTATTACTGCTGCCTTTTATGTTATCATAAAAAAGTTATGCCTGCTATTGTTATTATACCGTCCCGCTACGCCTCCTCCCGTTTTCCGGGAAAACCCCTCTGCCTCCTCTCAGGAAAACCCATGATCCGGCATGTGTATGAAAGGGCGCGGGAAGCACGCCTTGTACAGGATGTCTTTGTGGCAACGGACAACAAACTCATTTATGATACGGTAGAGGGCTTTGGAGGAAAGGCAATAATGACTTCAGAGGCGCACCCATCAGGAACAGACAGGATTGCAGAGGCGGTCGAAAAATTACAGGCTACAGGCTACAGACTACAGGCTACAGACATAATTGTCAATGTTCAGGGAGATGAGCCCATGATCCATCCACAAATGATCGACGATGTTATAAGCCTGATGGACGATGAAAGGGCATCCATGGGCACCCTGGCAAAGAGGATAGAGAATATTACAGAAGCAATTGATCCGAATATTGTGAAGGTTGTTTTTAATGCAGAGGGCTTTGCCCTTTATTTTTCGAGGTCTCCTATACCGTATCACAGGGATGAATGGAAAGACCTGAGACATCTCACGGTTCACGGTTCACGGCTCACGGTTTTCAAGCACATCGGCATATACGCATATCGAGAAGATGTATTGCTAAGCCTTTCAAAACTGCCATCAACAAAACTGGAGGAGATTGAAAAGCTCGAACAATTGAGGGCATTGGAAAAAGGCTTCAGGATAAAGGTAAAAGAAACAGGGTTTGAGACCATAGGAGTAGATACACCAATGGATCTGGAGAGGGTGGAAAGATGCCTAAGTATATCTTTGTAACAGGCGGAGTCGTATCGGCGTTAGGTAAAGGTATTGCAGCATCAGCAACAGGAGCGCTCCTTGAAGCAAAGGGGCTTCGGGTAACAATGCAGAAGCTCGATCCTTATATCAATGTTGACCCGGGGACATTAAGCCCTTTCGAGCATGGAGAGGTCTATGTTACTGACGATGGCTGCGAGACAGACCTCGATTTAGGGCATTATGAGAGATTCACACATGTGAGGACATCTGTTTTTAGCAACTATACAGCAGGAAAGATATATCACAATGTGATAACAAAGGAGAGGAGGGGCGATTATTTAGGAGATACGGTACAGGTCGTTCCCCATATCACCGATGAGATAAAAAGCGCCATAAAGTCTGCAGCAACAGAAGATTACGATGTAATAATAGTTGAGATCGGCGGTACTGTCGGCGACATAGAAAGCCTGCCCTTTCTCGAGGCAATAAGGCAGTTCAGACATGATGTTGGCAGGGAAAATGTCTTATACATGCACCTCACCTTTGTCCCTTACATAAAGGCTGCGGGAGAGCTTAAAAGCAAGCCGACACAGCACAGCGTTAAGGAGCTGAGGGCAATAGGCATCCAGCCTGACATACTCATCTGCAGGGCGGAGATGCCATTGTCGGCAGATGTAAAGAGAAAGATAGCCCTTCATTGCAACCTTGAGCCTGATGCAGTTATTGCAGCGGCGGATGTGGAGACGGTGTATGAAGTGCCCCTCTGCTTTAAATCAGAAGGCCTTGACAAGCTTATAGAAAAAAAACTATCCCTTGACCGTCCGGAGCCTGACACATCGCTCTGGGCAGAAGTTGTGAAAAGGATAAAGGAGCCGAAATTCGAGACAACAATAGCAATTGTCGGAAAATATGTAGGGCTGAAGGATGCATATAAAAGCCTTACAGAGGCACTCCTTCACGGCGGGATTGCAAACAATGCAATGGTAAATCTCCACTGGGTCGATGCAGAAGAGATTGAGAAAAAGGGGGCAGAGAACTTTTTGTCAGAGGCGGATGGAATCCTTGTCCCCGGCGGATTCGGAACCAGGGGCATTGAGGGGAAGATAGAGGCAATAAGATATGCAAGGGAGAAAAAGATCCCTTATTTCGGCATCTGCCTCGGGATGCAGACTGCTGTGATAGAATTCAGCCGTAATGTCTGCAAGCTCTCAGCCAACAGCACAGAATTCGATGCGGATGTAAAAGACCCTGTTATTTATCTCATGGAGAAGTGGTATAACCACAGGACAGGCAGGATCGAGGAGAGGACAAAGGAATCACAGATGGGCGGCACAATGAGACTTGGCGCTTACCCTTGTGTTATAAAGGAAGGAACCCATGCCTTTGATGCTTACGTTACAAAGGAAATATCAGAAAGGCACAGGCACAGATACGAATTTAACAACAAGTATAGAGACATCCTCACTAAAAATGGCCTTGTCATCAGCGGCACATCCCCTGATGGTGAACTGGTTGAGATGGTTGAATTAAAAGATCACCCGTGGTTTCTGGGATGCCAGTTCCATCCTGAATTTAAATCAAAGCCCATAGAGCCACATCCGTTGTTCAAGGCATTCATCGGTGCATCCCTCAAAGAGAAGCGAGAGCTTTTCCATCCTAATGAAGTGCAGTAAGCGCATAGCATTCATAGGCGATTCCCTAACCGAATATTTTGATTGGCAGAGCCGTTTCCCAGAATACGATGTGATGAATCTCGGGATAGCAGGGGAGACAGTTGAAGGGCTTCTTGGCCGGATTGATAGAATCATTTCATCAATCAAAAATCCCGATTGCATCTTCCTAATGACAGGCATCAATAATATCGCAATGGAAGACTTCGATATTCTCGAATCGTACAAAAAGATTGTTAGCGAACTATCATCCAAGTTTAAAGATGCAGTAATTGTTGTTCAGAGCATATTGCCCGTGAATTTACACTGGATAGATAGCGGCGTAATAAAGGCAATAAACAGGAAGCTAAAAGATATCGCTTATGAATTCAATGCAGAATACCTTGATGTATTCTCGTTTTTTGTAAATGCGCATGGAAGGTCAGAAGATAGTTATCTGCTTGACGACGGCGTGCATCTGAGCGATGCTGGTTATGATGTTTGGGCAAAGGTGGTGGAAGGGTTTCTTAATTATTGCTGTAAGAGTATCTCAAGCAATCTGTCCAGCTCATCGAGGGAATAATACTCTATCTCTATCTTACCCCGCTTGTCTTTATGATTGATTTTTACCTTTGTTCCGAGCGATCTGGTGAGTTTGTTTTCGAGGTCTGCAACTTCAGGCATTTTTTCTTTTTTCTTTTTCGGCATTGCAGGCTGGGATAATCTCTTGCATAAAGCCTCAGCCTCTCTTACGCTTAAGCCTTTTTTGATTATTTCCTTTGCAGCCTCTATTTGTTTCTGCCTGTTTTCTAATGTCAGCAAAGCCTTTGCATGTCCGATGGAGATACTGTCATTATTTATAAAGGCCTTAATTTCATCCGGAAGCTTCAGAATTCGCAGATAGTTCGCAATTGTTGCCCTGTCCTTTCCAACCCTTTGTGAAAGCTCCTCCTGCGTCAGATTGAATTCCTTAAGAAGCCTGTTGAATGCCTCTGCAGTCTCAACTGCATTCAGTTCTTCTCGCTGGATATTTTCTATAAGGGCTATCTCTATTGCATCCTGTGAGGATACATCTTTTATGAGTGCAGGAATTTTTTTCAGGCCTGCTAATGTTGCAGCCCTCCATCTGCGCTCGCCTGCAATGAGCCTGAAAGTGCCGTCTCCAACACGGGATACAATCACTGGCTGGAGCACGCCCTTTTCTTTTATTGAGGCAGAAAGCTCTTTCAAAGCCTCGTCCTTAAATATCTTTCTCGGCTGGTGCTGGTTGGGTATTATCTTTTCTATTTCGAGCCTGATGACCTCCTCCCCTTTTTCAGGGAGCAGGGCCTCAAGCCCTTTGCCTAATGCGGCCTTCATTTTGCGAGCATCTCCTTTGCAAGGGATAGATAGCTCTGGGCGCCCTTTGAGCGGGCATCATAGAGGATTGCGGGTTTTCCATGGCTCGGCGCCTCGCCGAGCGAGACATTCCTCGGTATAAGGGTATGATAGACCTTTTCCCTGAAGAATTTCCTGACCTCTTCTGCCACCTGATGGGAAAGGGTATTCCTTACATCAAACATTGTCAGTAGTATTCCTTCGATATCCAGTGTTGGATTAAAAGAGCCGCGCACAAGCTTAAGGGTCCGTGATAAAAGGCCGAGGCCTTCGAGGGAATAATACTCGCACTGCACAGGCACAATGACAGAATCAGCGGCAACAAGGCCGTTGAGCGTAAGCAGTCCAAGAGACGGAGGACAATCAATAAATATATAGCGGTAACTATCTTTTATCCTTGCAATCGCATTTAACAGTATTTTCTCCCTTCCTTCTCTCTGGACAAGCTCCACTTCTACTCCGAGGAGGTCTATATTTGACGGGACGATATGAAGGTGGGGAACCGATGTTCCGATAATTACCTCTTCTATAGGAAACTTCCCTGTATAGATGTCATATAGGCTTTTCTGCAGTTCATCCCTGTTTATTCCGAGGCCGCTTGTAAGATTGCCTTGCGGGTCTGTGTCTATAACGAGAATGTCTTTTTCTGCGAGGGCGAGGGAGGCTGCAAGGTTGATGGTTGTTGTTGTTTTTCCTACTCCGCCTTTCTGGTTAGCTATGACGATGGTTTTTCCCATTGGTAATTTATTGTATCATTTTCATTGGATATTTTTCATAAACTCTATCCATATCGGAAGGGCTGCCTTTGCACCTGCCTCTTTATGCCCGATAGGCTTGTGGTTGTCCCTTCCAACCCACACGCCGACAACAAGCCTGTCGTCAAACCCTATAAACCACGCATCAGAAAAATTGTTTGTTGTGCCTGTTTTGCCATAAACAACCCTTCCGAGCTCCTTTGCCCTTGCTGCCGTTCCCATCTCAACCACTGCCCTCAAAAGCACCTTCATCTTATCCACAGTTTCAGGTGCGAGCACGTTTTCTGAGGACGGAAAAGTCTCTTCTAAAAGGGCGCCGTCCCTGTTAATGATTTTCTCATAGGTGATGGGGTCGACCCTGTTTCCCGTAGCAAAAACTCCATAGGCAGATGTCAATTCCAGAAGGGTTACATCTGATGCGCCGAGGGCCAAAGGCAGATACGGATGGAGGGTGTTTTTTATTCCGCATTTTTTTGCAATGTCTATAACATTATTAATTCCCACATTATAGGCAAGGCGAACGGTTGCTGTATTCAATGAAAGGGCTAAGGCTGTTTTTAACGGCACATATCCATGATATTCGCCGTCGTAATTTTTAGGAGACCAGACAGTATTCGGCTTCCCGCCGGGAAAGTATACTGGTTCATCAAGAATTTCATCCGATTCCGACATGCCGTTTTCAAGGGCGGCCATATAAACAAATGGCTTGAACGCAGAGCCTGGCTGTCTCAATGCCATGGTTGCCCTGTTGAACTGCGTCTCCCAGAAGTCGGTGCCTCCCACCATTGCCTTTATGTGTCCATTTCGCGGGTCGATTGCTATCAATGCTGCCTGAATGCCTTTTTTTACCCGCTTTTCAATGGCATTTATTCCATTTGCCACGGCCTCTTCTGCAATTTTCTGCATATTATAGTCAATGGTTGAATATACTCTGAGACCAGATGTATATATGGCATTTCCGTACTTTGCCTCAAGGTTCTGCCTCACAACTTCCACAAAGTAAGGGGCCTCGTATTTTCTGTAAAACGGCTTGACAGGCAATGGCTCTGCATTTGCCCTTTCGTATTCTTCCTGGGATATAAACCTGTTTTCCAGCATCTTTTTAAGGACGAGTTGTCTTCTCGCAAACGCCTTTTCAGGATTTCTAAACGGCGAATACATGCTGGGAGCCTTTTGGAGCCCTGCAAGCAGGGCAGTCTCTGATAGGGACAATTCATTTACCGATTTTCCGAAATAGGTCTGGGAGGCGGCCTCTATTCCATACGCCCTTGTTCCGAAGTATGCCTGATTCAAGTACATGCCCAGTATCTCATCCTTTGTATATCGCTTCTCTATCTGGACGGATATGATTGCCTCTTTTATTTTCCGTGACAGGCTCTTTTCTGGTTTTAGAAAGAGCATCTTTGTAAGCTGCTGTGTGATGGTGCTTCCGCCTTCGACAATGCTTTGTGCCATAAGGTCTTTGTAGAGGGCGCGCAGGATTCCTATAATGTCCACACCCGGATGGGAATAGAATCTCTGGTCTTCGATAGCAATGAAAGCTCTTTTTATGCGGTCAGGGATATTGTAATGGGGAATAAAGTTTCTTCTTTCGAGATAGAGTTCTGCCAGAACCTTTCCGTCAGAGGAATATATAAAAGAGGACTCGGATGGGGTGTAGCCTTCGAGGGATCTTACTTCAGGAAGGTCAGAAAGGCTCCAGTAAATAAAACCTCCGAATGCACCAATGGTTACCGATAGAAGAACAACGATCAGAAGCTTTGACCAATGCATACAGATATTATAACTGATATACTATTTTTATGACCTTAGAACTATCAAAAGTCCCTCGCAAGCCAGGTGTCTATATTTTTAAAGGCGTGAAGGAGAAAGTTCTCTATGTGGGCAAGGCAAAAAATCTGAGAAACCGCCTGAGGAGCTATTTTCAGGATTCTGCGAGCCTCGATCCGCGCAAGACAGCGATGGTCAGGATGGTCAAGGACTTTTCCTTTATTGCCACGGATAATGAATTAGAGGCGCTTATATTAGAAGCAAACCTCATAAAGCAATACAAGCCCAAGTTTAATATCATCCTGAGGGATGATAAGAATTATCCCTACATCAAGCTGACTGTTACAGAACAATGGCCGAGGATAGAGGTTGTGAGAAGAATAAAAAAGGACAGCAATCTATATTTCGGCCCTTATGTGCCTTCACAGGCAATGTGGGAGGCACTCGCTTTTATCAGAAGGAATTTTTTAATCAGGACATGCGGGTATTCCCTCGATAAGCCTATGAGGCCATGCGTCCAGTACCAGATGAAGAGGTGCTCTGCTCCATGCGCAGGACTTATCAGCAGGGAAGAGTATAAGAAGATAATAGATGATGTAATCCTCTTTCTAAAAGGCGAAAAGAGGGAGTTGCTGCATCGGCTTGAAGAAAGGATGCAGAGGCTTTCGGATGAAATGAGATTTGAGGAGGCTGCAAAGATAAGGGACAGGGTATTCAAGCTCCAGAGGGCATTTGAGTCGCAAAAGGTTGTTTCTCCTGAACTCGGGGATATAGATGTTATCGGTTATTACAGAGAAGGCGATGACATAGCTGTAAATGTCTTATTTGTGAGAAACGGCACGCTCATAGGCGTGAAGGATTTCTTTTTGGAAAAGGTTCTGACATCAGACAATTCAGAGATGATGCACAGCGTTATAGAGTTCTTCTATGCAAAGGAGATAATTCCGCCGGAAGTTATTCTGGTAAATGTAATGCCTGACAGTGCAAGGTCGCTGAAGGCATGGCTTAAGAAAAAGAAAGGGGAGGTCGTCAATATAGAGGTTCCTGTAGATGGAAAGAAAATGGAACTCCTCCAGATGGCAAATGAGAATGCAAGGCTTCATTTCGGATCAAAAAAGAAGTCCACTTTTGACGAGACCTTAAAGATATTGAAGAACAGATTACATTTAACAAAAGTCCCTTCATCCATCGGAGCATTTGATGTCTCCACGATTCATGGCAGCGAGTCTGTAGGCGCTTTTGTGTATTGGGAAGGCGAAGGATTTAAAAAAGACATGTACAGGCATCTGAAAATAAAGGGTGTTCAGGGGGTTGACGATTACGCGATGATGCATGAGATTGTGGAATGCGTATTGAGAAAAGAACACTTAGTGCCAGACGTAATTGTCATAGATGGAGGCAAGGGGCAACTTGAGGTTGCAAGAAAAGTTATGGAGGATTTAGATATAAAGACCGATCTTATCGCCGTTGCCAAAAAACCTGACAGGGCATTTCTGATAAATGATGAAATTATCGACCTTGAGGACAGAAGCACTTCATCGCTTCTTTTGAAAAAGATAAGGGATGAAGTTCACAGGTTTGCGATTTCTTTTCACAGGAAATTAAGGGATAAGAGATTGATGGAATCTCCTCTCGAAAAAATTCCCGGAATTGGTAAAAAAAGGAGGCTCGAACTCCTGCGCCATTTCGGAAGTCTTGAAAACATCCGCAAAGCAACGGTGGATGACATAGCGAAGATAAAAGGGTTTAATAAGAAAGTGGCGGAGATGGTGGTGGAGGGGGTGAGGAAGGGCTAATGGTTATAGGATAATTTAGGCATGAGCTACTTCAACATATGAGATTTACTTTATACCTCATAAATATCTCCACGCGGTTTTAGAGTGATGTCTTATTTTATCTTAATAAAGGCTTAACTTCAAACTTTCTATTCCGCCCCTACGGCTGCCATAGAAAAATCGGAGGTTTTGAGATAGAATAAGATGTAAGTCAGGAGGCATGAGAAAATGCAAAAACAGCAAACAGCAGATTTATTGGACAGAATCACTGTTAACCCTGATGTGATGGTTGGCAAGCCTACTATCCGGGGGTTAAGAATAACCGTTGAGCAAATACTTAAGGCCCTTGCAGGCGGCATAACAGTCGAAGAATTATTGGAGGACTATCCCGAACTCGAAAGATATGTTTTACAGTCAACGGCATGGTCGAGAAATTCGGTGGCACTGCGGGAAACATTGCCTATTCTTTAAGCCTTCTTGGAGAAAATCCCGTAATTATTGCAACTATAGGAAAGGACTATGACAGGTATGCAGACAACCAAATAACAGGATTTAATCCCGGAGCAATGAAGTATAAATCAGAATATGATTTTAAAAATCCTGAACCAAAGGACTCGGCAGTCATCATCGGTCCAGGCAATCTTCAGGACATGAAAGAATATGCAAAGAAAGCCAAAAGCAAAGGTATCAAGTGCATCTGCGACCCAGGTCAATCTCTCACACAATGGGACGGCAATTCTCTCAGGGAATGGGTTGACGGCTCATATATGTTGATTACCAATGGAAAAAAGCGATACTTTCATTAACGCTTGACATTAAGTTGACGGCTCATATATGTTGATTACCAATGATTATGAGCTTGAGCTTGTTATGAAGATGACAGGAATGGACAAAAAGGTCTTTTAGGAATGACGAAAACAATTGTTACAACACTCGGAGAAAAGGGCTCTCTTATTAGCACTCCTGATGGCGATATGCAAATACCTGCGGCAAAGATTTCAGAGATTCTTGACCCGACAGACGCAGGAGACGCTTACAGGGCAGGGCTGATTAAAGGGCTTGCAATGGGCAAGAACATCGAGACTGCTGCAAAAATGGGAGCGGTTGCCGCTGCCTATGCGATAGAGAAATACGGCACTCAGGAGCATTGTTTTACTTATAATGAATTTGTAAAAAGGTGCAGGAGCAATTTTGGAGAGTTGTGATTAACGAAGAAGCGATAAAATCTTGCCTTAAGAATAAGTTTAAAGATGCCGATATATTCATCAGCAAACTCGACGCTGGTGTTCATGGCGCAGGTTTCCTTATAGAGATAAAGACAAAAGAAGAAGTTAAATCATATGTCATAAAAGGCCTTTTTCCCGAAGGGCTCGGGCATGATTATCCATCAGACAGGGCTCAGGTATTTCTTTTGGACCTCGAAATATATAATGACCTTCCAAAACATGCAAAGGCCATAGATGTGCTTGCTGAGATGGAGGATGGCTCAATAAAGTCCATCGGCGGAGGCAAGGAATATTACCTTCTGATGGAAAAAGTTGAAGGAAGGGATTATTTCAATGACCTCAGAGAATTCTCCAAAAAAGAAAAACTTGATTCCAAAGACATAAGCAAGATAAAGGCAATGACATCGTATCTTGCAGAGATACACTCGGTAAAGAAAGAATCAAGGGCATTATACTGGAGAAAAATAAGGGACATCATAGGGCATGGTGAGTGCCTGATGGGGGTGTTTGATATATACCCTGACAGTACTTTAAGCTATGAGGAGATGGCAGAAATAGAAAAGATGTGCGTGGATTGGAGGGCAAAACTAAAACCCAAGACCCATCGACTGTGCCAGATTCACGGAGACTTCCATCCGGGCAATATTTGGTTCAAAGACGATTCTGATTTTGTTCTTCTCGACCGAAGCAGAGGGCCTTATGGTGATGCAGCAGACGATGTTACTGCCCTTTGTATTAACTATATATTTTTCTCTTTAATGTATCATGGAGAGATAAAAGGGGCGTATCTCGAGGGTCTTAATCTGTTTTTCGAAGAGTACATCAAACAGACGAAGGATAATGAATTGTTCGAGGTGCTCGCTCCGTTTTTTGCCTTCAGGGGGGTAGTTGTTGCCAATCCAGTATTTTACCCTGAATTGAGCGATGATGCGCGAAATAAGATATTCAGGTTTGTTAAGAGTGTGCTTTCATCAGAAAGGTTTGATACGAGTAAAGTTAATTGCTATATAGCTAATTAGATTTAGGATTACCTGTGCCTACTTTTATATAATTTTCCCAGATTAAGAATAATTCCTTTGTTGCCCTGAGATCTCCTGCACAATACCGCGCAATATCCACATAGCGGCCTGATTTAAAGAGGTCTTTTACCTCATAACCTGTTATTACTTCGCCTGATTCATTGGCTGATTTCGGGCTCTTTATATTAAATGTTTTGCACCACATATCGAGGCTGAATCTTCTCTTTGATGCACCGTAAAATGTTAACTGGTCGAGGAGGTCTATGTGTGCGCTATTATATCTGTTTGGCATCAAATCCCTTGTGGGTTTTATCTTGTTTACTGCCGAGCGGATCATGATAAAAGGGCAGTCAAAGCCCCTGCCATTGAAGGTAATAAACTGATCGCATGTCTTTATGGCATTCCAGAATTTCTGGAGCATCTCTGCCTCTGTCCCGCATTCATATCTAATGCCGTCTTCTTCGAAGGGCAGGAGCATGTCTTCTGGTGTCTGGAAATATACAGCGCCTTTGTTTGAATCTGGGTTGAGCATTCCTATGGCAACTATCTCGCCTGTGAGGGGATAGAAAGAGAGGCTTTCTCTGACCCGATCTTCTTCCTCTTCTGTCTCAGCCCATTTCAAGAGATATTCCTGCGTTGACGGGTCAAGGGAGTCGAAATCCACTCCAACCGTCTCTATATCAAAAATTATTCTCTTCATATATTTTCAGGAGGATTTCATAAGGGGGACTTTGTCCCCCTTATGTGCTACGCTGCCTTTTTCATCTTTTCAAAGACCCTCCATGTCTTGATGGTATCTATTGCCCTCTGTAATTGATTGTCGTCTTTTTCATCCACCTCTAATGGAGCCATCTCCTTTTCTTCGGGACCCTCCTTTTGCTGCTCGTTTTTTAGGTGTCCTTCCAGATCTTTTTCCCTTGCAACCCTGTGCTGCTCCTTTCCATCCTTAACATCGAGTTTTACGACTATATCAGGGGTAATCCCAACACCATGAATGCTTGTGCCCTTTGGCGTATAGTACTTTGCAGTGGTAAGTCGCAGCCCCGAACCGTCGCTGAGGGGAATAAGGCTCTGCACAGAGCCCTTTCCAAAGGTCTGGACACCGATAATTACTGCCCTGTTCCAGTCTTTCAATGCGCCTGCAACGATTTCCGATGCACTCGCACTGCCCTGGTTGACGAGGACTACCATAGGTATATCCGTATATGGTTTTTCCCCATCTGTAAAGTATTCTGTTTTTTCACCGTTTTTGCTCTTTGTGTAAACCACGAGCTTTTTGGGCGGAAGGAACTGTTCGGTAACCTCCACAGCGCTGTTAAGGAGGCCTCCGGGATCGTTCCTCAGGTCAATGATCAGCGAAGTCATGCCTTCCTTTGACAACTTCTCCAGCGCAGCGGAGAGGTCAGGGCCTGTTGACTCCTGAAACTGGGTTATTTTTATGTACCCTATTCCATCCTGAAGCATCCTTGACTTTACACTCTTGATCTTTATGATATCCCTGACTATTGTAAAATCCTTTGTCTCTTTCCAGCCTTCTCTGAAAATGGTCAATATAACGGATGTGCCTTTCGGCCCCCGCATCTTGGAAACAGCATCCGTCAATCCCATATTCTTTGTGGACTCTCCGGAGATCTTGAGGATCTTATCGCCTGCCTTAATGCCTGCTTTAAATGCCGGCGTGTCTTCAATTGGAGCTATAACCGTGAGCATTCCGTCCTTAATCCCTATGTGAATGCCGAGCCCCCCGAATTCGCCCTTTGTTTCTACCTGCAGTTCCTTTAATGCCTCGGGCGTCATATAGCTTGAATGCGGATCGAGGGAGTTAATCATCCCTTTAATGGCGCCGACCACGAGGTCCTTTGTTTTGACCTCGTCAACATAGTTTTTCTTTATGAGGGTAAGAACCTCGGTAAAGGTACGCAGCTCTTCATACCCGTTTTGTGCATTTACAGTTTTTACCGCCCATCTGCCCGCTACTATTCCGATTAAGGCGATGGAGAATACTACTGTTACAAAAAGCCATCTCTTCCTTCGAAACATCCTTTATCCTCCGTAACGACTCTTATTTCTTCAGCCATTGTTGAGGGTCAAGGGGCTTCCCTTTATATCTGAGCTCGAAATAGAGACCGCTTGCTCCGATGGTGCTGGATTCCCCCACCTCTCCGATGGTTGTATGTTCTTTTATTATAGCTCCATTTTTCAAAAAAATCTTGGACAGGTTTCCGTACAGCGTATGATAACCGCCTCCATGACTGATTATAATTAGTTGACCGTATCCCTTGAAATCGTCGGCAAATACAACCTTGCCTTCATGAACTGCCTTCACGGAAGACCCACTGGATGTTTTTATATGAATACCGCTTCTGAAGACAGGCAGGTTAAACAAGGGGTCGACCTGTGTTCCGTACTGAATGGCCACGGTGCCGTTTACCGGCCACGAGAGTTTTCCCTTTAATCTCGCAAACCCGCTGTCCTCAACCGGCTCCTCTTCCTTTGTTCCCGGTTTCGTTCCTTTCTTTTTCCTCAGCTCGCTTTCCCGCCTTTCGGATTCCTGTATTATTCTCAAGAGCCTGTTTGATGCCTCCTGCAATTCCTTTATCATTTTTTCATAAGTCTTTTTTTCCTTTCTGACGCTGACCAAGAGAGACTCTCTCTCTTTTTTCTTTTCCTTCAAAGAGCCTTCCAATTTGGTGAGTTTTTCCTCTTCTGTTTTGAGTTCTGAAGACAATTTTTTAAGGTTGTTCTGTTTTTCGCTTAGGACCCTGACGGTCTCTTTGTATTTGTTTATAAGCCTGTAGTCGTATGTGGATATATCGCTTATGTACCGCAGCGTCCTTAAGGTTTGCGATATATCCTCTCCGCCTATTAGTATGAGGAGAGCGTCGTTTCTCTTGCTTATCCTCTGTAATACCCGCAGTCTTTTTTTGAGGAGATTGCCTTGTAAATTAAGGCTCTCTTTGTTGTTGTTAATATCCACCTGCAAGGCCGATATATTGCTTTGTATTTTTTTTATTTTTCCGCGCTGGACTGTAAGCTGGTCTTTTATTTCATCGAGCTCCGCATTTGTTCTTCTTAGTTCTTCGATGACGGATTTTTCTGCCCTTTTTACCGATTCGAGTTTTTTCTTATGAGTCTTTATATCTTTTTGTATCTGTTTGTACTCTTCGTGAGGGCTCTCGGCAAAGGCATCAGAAGACAGAAGACAGAACACAGAATACAGAATACAGAACACGGAAAAGAAAAATCTGACTTCTGACTTCAAAGCTTTAATCTCCCGATGGCAATGACAGAGCCTACGATTCCCAGCGCAATTCCTGTTACTGGCAGCAGGATTAAAATTTCGAGGGGAAAGACCAATGTCTTGAGCATGGGAATAACCATGCTCAATCTGTATGTAACTGCAAAATAAAAGAGCAGTGCGCCGATTATTCCAAGAATTCCTCCGAAGAATCCGATGGCGCCGCCCTCTATGAGAAAGGGCATTCGTATAAAGCCCTTTGTTGCTCCAAGGAGTTTGATTATCTCTATCTCATCTTTTTTTCTGTAAAATAAGATCTTTACCGTGCTATAAGTAACAAAGACAACGCCTGTGGAGATTGTTACAAAGATTATGATGCTCATGTTCTGCAAGGATTTTTTCAGGAGGTGAATCGCCTCTGCTATTTTTTCTCCGTAGTACACATCATCAATGCCAGATACCTTTTTTATCTCCTCGGAAATCCGTTTTGCAGCGGCGGATGTTACAAAATCTTTTTTCAGTCTTATTTCGATAGACGACGAGAGCGGATTTTCATCCAGCCCTTCAAGAATATAGCGGGTATCCTTCAGGGTCTGTTTTAACTCTTTTATGGCATCGTCCTTTGATATATATTTCAAGCCCGCAATGTCTCCTCTCTTTTGGAGAGTATCAATTATACCCTGTACTTCTTCCTGCGAAATGTTGTCATTAAGATATGCCACCAGAGAAAAGCGCTCGGGAAGATGGCTCGCAACAAGCTCTACATTGTAGAGGAAAAAGGCAGTGAGGGTTATTATCAGCAGGCTGGATGCCACGGTGAATATGGAAAGGATGTTAATCCATTTCTCCCTGCAGAGGCTCTGGAAAGCCGATTTAAATGAATAGGCCAGCGTCATCAGCCTACCTCCTCGCCAACGAGATTTCCGCTGTCCAATTTCAGCACACGTCTTCCGGTATTTCTGAACAATTCCCTGTTGTGGGTTGCGATGAGGATTGTCGTTCCCTGGAAATTTATCTCTTCAAATAGTTTTATTATGTCGATCGATGTGTTGGGATCGAGGTTCCCTGTCGGTTCATCGGCAAGCAAAACGAGGGGCTCTGTCACAATTGCCCTCGCAATAACAACCCGCTGCTGCTCGCCTCCTGAAAGACTGCGCGGATAGCTGTCCGAGAGGTGGCGAAGGTGAACTTTTTTTAATGCCCCGGAAACGAGGTTTTTAATCTCCTTTTCGCCAACCCCCCTGATCCTCAAAGCCATGGCTACATTGTCGAATACGGTGAGGTTATTTATGAGCTTGAAATCCTGAAATACAACGCCGATGCTTCTTCGCAGGCGGGGTATTTGAGGTGTCTTTAAGGATTGAAGGTGAAAGTCCCCGATAACTATGTCTCCTTCATCAGGCCATTCAGCAAGATACATAAGCTTCAAGAGTGTGGATTTGCCGGCGCCGCTGGGACCTGTTAAAAAGGCCATTTCGCCCTTCCGTACAGAGAAGGTTATATTTCTAAGGACGCTCTGATGCTCGTAATATTTCGAGACATTTTGAAATGCTATCATAGCTTTAATGGTGGATGGGTAAAAGAGTGGATGAGTTTATGAACAGATGAGAAAAAATAATCATTAACTTATTAACCCATTTACCCATTAACTCATTTCCTCATAAACTCAGTCACTGTCTTTACTATATCCTCTGCTGTAAGCCCGTAGAGCTTCAGCAGATCATCCGGCTTGCCAGAGCCTCCAAAAGTATCCCTTGTGCCAATCCTCTTTACAGGGATCGGATGGTATTCCGATAAGAACTCGGCAACAGCGCCACCAAGACCTCCTATTATGGAGTGCTCCTCTGCAGTCACTATGAGCTTCGAGCCCTTTGCAGCCTCAAGCAATGTTTCTGCATCAAGAGGCTTTACTGTGGACATGTTAACGACACCAGCATCTATTCCATCTTTTGATAGCATCTCCCTTGCCTGTAGTGCCGCTGAGACCATTATCCCGTTGGCAATGATATTTACATCACGCCCGATATGGAATTTATATGCCTTCCCTATCCTGAACTTATAATCAGCAGGCATTACAGCGGGAACCTTAGCCCTCCCAAGTCTTACATAAACAGGGCCTTCGTAGTCTGCCACGGTATCGATTACCTGTTTTGTCTCGAAACCATCAGAAGGGACTACTACAACCATTTCGGGCAGGACACGCATCAGGGACACATCTTCTAATGCCTGATGGGATGCGCCGTCTTCTCCAACAGTTATGCCGGCGTGGGTGGCAACAAGCTTTACATTTAGGTGAGAGTAGCAGATGGTCTGCCGTATCTGCTCCCATGCCCTTCCTGTCTCGAATATGGCGAAGGTGGATGCAAATGGTATCTTTCCTGTGAGGGATAGTCCTCCTGCTGTCCCCATCATGTCCTGCTCAGATATGCCCATATTGAAGAACCTATCAGGAAATGCCTTTGCGAATTTGGCTGTCTTTGTTGAGCCTGAAAGGTCTGCATCGAGCACGACGATTTTTTCGTTTCTTTTCCCCAGTTCTGCAAGGGCTGCACCGTAGGCATCTCTTGTTGCAACAGCCTGCCCGGCGAAACTTTGAGATTCGACTGCTGACTTTTCTTCCCTACTTCCCATTTCCGCCCAACTCCTTTAATGCGATTTCAAGCTCTTCCTTTGTGGGTGCAAGTCCGTGATATTCCACCTTGCCTTCGAATATGGATACTCCTTTGCCCTTTATTGTCTTTGCAAGTATCACAGAAGGCTTGCCTTTTATCTTTTCTGCCTCATCGAGGGTATTTACAATTTCTTCCATGTTGTGGCCGTCTATCTCAAATATATGCCAGTTAAATGCCTTCCATTTTTCAGCCACAGGATCTATTTTCATTACATCTTCACACCTTCCGTCTATCTGCAAACTGTTTAAATCCACAATGGCGCATAAGTTATCGAGGGCATAATGCCCTGCTGTCATTGCAGCCTCCCATACCTGGCCTTCCTGGATCTCGCCGTCGCCCAGAAGGCAATAAACCCTTGCAGGGCTATCATCGAGCCTCAATCCTAATGCCATGCCGTTTGCTATGGACAATCCCTGCCCCAGAGAGCCTGTGGAGACCTCTATGCCCTGAAGCATCTTTGATGAAGGATGTCCCTGTAGAGGGCTACCAGTTCTTCTGAGGGTGCCAAGAAGGGATTTGTCGAAATAACCTGTTAAAGCAAGGACCGTGTAGAGAAGAGGAGCTGCATGTCCTTTTGATAGAATGAACCTGTCTCTTTGGGGCCATTTTGGATCATCGGGCCTGTGTCGCATTTTATAGAAATACAGAGCGGTAACAATATCTGCAGCGGATAAGGAGCCTCCGGTGTGGCCTGAGCCTGCCTGTGTGAGCATTTTCAATATCTCTATCCTGACTGTCCGTGCCTGCTCTTTAAGAAATTCAATGTCACGTGGTTGTGTTACAGTGGCCATGAGCAATATCCTTTCGTAGTCAAAAAATTAGAATATTATATACCATGTGGATAAAAAATTGTAACCAAGCTGCTTTCGGCTTAGCTTATTGTATCCGACCGGATACAGGCATTTTCTGGTCTCAACACGCCATAAGGTTTATATCATACCCATGCAACTGAAAGGCAAACCGCAAGTCCCTCCTCTGTTCCGAAACAAGGGATGCATATATCTCCTTCAGCTTTTCTCCGGAGCGTTGTGTGCAATTGTATTTTCTGAGAAGAGTCCCACTCCCTTTCTCCCATAATCTTTTCTATTACGATCCTGTTTTTATCTATTAAAAGGTTGTTGGAAGCCCTAATACAGCATACTCATCAAAGGAAACAGCCTTGTCTTTATCCATGAGTATGGGAAATGTGAGCTTAAGTTCTCTTGCAAAGGACTTCACGGGTTTTTCCGATGTATCTACCGATACAGCGAGGACAACAAAGTCTTTATCTTTGTATTCATTGTAGAGGTTATTCAGAGACGGCATTTCTGCCCTGCACGGACCGCACTATGTTGCCCAGAAATTGAGAAGAACAGCCTTGCCCTTAAATTCCGAGAGATTCACTTTTTTGCCATTGATGTCATTCAGCGTAAAATCAGGGGCAATCCCTTGTGCCGCAGAGACAGGATTCGAAAGGATGGTACATAAAGCCAAAAGAGCGATTAGTGTAAGGAAAAGCCTGAACTTCACCATGCCGCCTCCCAAAAGTGCATAGTTTATTAATTTATAAACAGTGTAGCACTTAGTTTGTGAAAAAACAATGAACGAACTAATGCGAGTGCGGGGTTAAAGCGGAGACTGTGAAGGATAAAAAAGGGAGGGGCAATTGCCCCTCCCTTAAAGCTTAATGATAAGTTAGCGTTTAGAATAAGACATCAAAGGTTAAGTAGATGTCTGTCGCTTTGTCAAGTACTTCGAAGAATTGAGGAGCACCGGGTCCTGCTGTTGTTAAACCTGAAATTTTCTGAGGAGCTCCCACCCAGTTATTGCTTCCAGTATATTTGAAGTCATAGTACTGGTAGCCGAGTCTGAAGAAAGCCTTTCCTCTCTTAGCAATAGGCTTCTTACTGAGTTCCTGGATTAGATAAACCTCATAAACATCGCCCCTTGTTCCGAGTTTTCCTGTCCATATGTCATCATTAGCAGGAACGAATGTTATCCAGTTCTTAGAGCCATGGTTATACTCCAAACCAATCTTTGTTCCTGTGGATTTGATATCATACCTGCCGCCAAGATAGATGGCATTGCCTGTACGTGATTTTTTGCTTGTATCTGTCATAGTGTCCCAGAGCAATCCATACAGGGTGCCAACGGTATTGTTGTTGGGATGTGTTTTGCTGATAGCGCCAGATGCAAAGAGATTGAGGTCTCCGACTTTGCCCATGACTGTTGCACCATACCAGTCTATTTCACCCAGATTT
>NZ_DAIOFX010000017.1:0-31004 GCF_036745535.1 Dissulfurispira sp. | reverse complement strand
AGTCTCTTAACCATCTCAAGCGAAATAGTCCTGCTTGAATGTTTGCTGCCAAGCTCGCTCGCCTGATATGTGTATTCTTTTACAAAGCTAACTTTTTCGGCGTGGGATAATCAGGCAAACAGAAATATATTGAGGACGGCAAAAATTAAAACCTTCATAACATATCGCATTTTATCCCCCTACTCTTCAGCCATAGGAAAATTATATCAGCTTTCATGAAAGAATGGAGGTGAAAATTACCCTAAATTGACAGAAAATCCACCCTCTCATATACTATCCGTAATAGATTTTAACAGGAGGGCTGAACATGGATTTTGGACTTAAAAACAGGCTTTCAAAGATATTTAATCCCAGGACAGGAAAAACAGTAATGCTTGCCGTCGACCACGGCTATTTTCAGGGGCCTACAACGGGCTTAAGGGACATGAAGAATATTATTCCACTTATTCCAAACGCGGATTGTTTATTCATAACGAGGGGCATTTTAAGAAGCTGCATTGATCCGAAAATAGAAACATCTGTATGTCTCAGGGTATCAGGCGGACCGAGCATCTTAGGAGAATTATCCAATGAAGATATTATCGTATCGATAGAGGAGGCATTAAGGCTCAATGCATCAGGCGTTGGAATGTCCATCTTTGTGGGCGCATCGAATGAAGACAGGACAATATCGAATTTAGGAAGATTGGTGAATGAGGCTGAAAGATACAATATGCCTGTGCTCGCTATAACTGCAGTGGGCAAAGAAATGGTAAGGGATGCGCGGTATCTCGGTCTTGCCTGCAGGATGGCTGCGGAAATAGGAGCGCACTTTGTTAAGACTTATTACTGCGATGATTTTCATAAGGTGGTCGAGGGATGCCCAGTGCCGATCGTTATAGCAGGAGGCAAGAAGATACCTGAGATGGATGCGCTTGTGATGACCGAGAATGCAATTAAGGCAGGAGCAAAGGGCGTTGATATGGGAAGGAATATATTCCAGAGCGACAGCCCTATCGGCATGATAAAGGCAGTTAGAGCTATTGTGCATAAAGGCGCTTCTGCTCAGGAAGCATTCGAGATATATCAAAAAAGCAAAAAATCAAGCGCCGTAGAGACGGTCGAAGCAGGCATGGAAAAGGTCTAATTATAAGTGAAAGTAGCGGTATATTACAGCAATGACGATGTAAGGATCGAAGAGCGTCCTGTTCCGCGCATAAACGACGGCGAGATACTTGTAAAAATGATGGCATCGGGAATCTGCGGTACGGATGTAATGCAGTGGTACAGGCAGAAAAAGGCCCCTCGTGTTTTAGGCCACGAGATGGCAGGCGAGATCGTCGAGACCGGCAAAGGCGCGGATAAATTCAAAACAGGAGACAGGGTATTCGTATCGCATCATGTCCCATGTTATAACTGCCGTTACTGCGCCGATGGTAATTATACTGCATGCGAATCACTACACACCGGGAATTATGAGCCGGGAGGTTTTTCGGAATATATAAGGGTTCCTGCCCAAAATGTGAAATACGGAACTTTCATTCTCCCCGACAGTATGACTTATGAGGAGGCAGCGATAATAGAGCCTCTTGCGTGCGTAGTACTCGGCCAGAAACAGATCGAAATAAAAAAGGGTCAGACAGTCCTCATAATAGGCGCGGGAATGTCGGGCCTGATGCACATTCAGATGGCTAAATCAAAAGGAGCTAAGGTCATCGCAACCGATATTAATAAATACAGGCTGGATAAGGCATTAGAGTTCGGAGCAGATCATGTCTTTGACGCTGATGAATATTCTGAGGAAAAACTTAAAGAGATAAATAAGGGCAATCTTGCAGAGCATGTCATTGTGTGCGCCGGAGCAAAAAAAGCCGTTGACGACGCGCTATCTTCGATTGACAGGAAGGGGAAGGTGCTTTTCTTCGCTGTTCCTGAAGGAGATATAAGCATACCTTCTACGAATTTCTGGAGAAACGAGATAACCGTAACATTCTCATACGGCGCAGCGCCCGAAGACCTTAAAACCGCTATGGAGATGATCCAGAGCGGAATGTTCAACGCGAAGAGGATGATATCTCACACTATTTCTCTTTCCGAGATTCAACGGGGATTCAAGCTGGTCTCTGAAGCAAAGGATTCGTTAAAGGTCGTGATAGTCCCTGATGGGACGCAATAACATTAAGCTTTTTATTTGTATCTATCAACTATCCTGTGGATTCCAACCGTCAAAAGTGTGAACTTATTTCCTTCTCTAAAAAAGAAGCCTCTGTAATGAATATCAACGTAGAATTCCCATTCTCCATTTAATTTGTGGCTCTTAAGCGAAGGATGCGCCGGATTGCTGCTTAAAAAACTTATTGTTTCTTGACCTTTTTTGATATCTTCAGGAAGTCTCTTGTAGGATTTCTTGAATTCTTCGGTTAGGATCAGTTCTATTTATCTAACCATTTAACAGCAGCTTTTACATCGCAAAATGTTTTAACCCTGCCCTGCCTTGCATCTTCCTTTGCCCTTTTGATGCTTTCCTGAGTCTCTTTGCGTTTGAATATCTCCATGCTTCTTTCAAGCTCCAAAAGCTCTTTGTAGATGCCATAGGGCAATATCACCTCAACAGGCCGTCCATCCCGCCCTGTTATGAGCTTTGCTTTCTTTTCAATTGCTGCTACCGTCATCTTGATTTAAGTATACCATTTTTTGAAATTATCGCGCCCGCATTTTCAATCGGTCATTTTATTTCATCTTCTTCCCGCAGCGGATGAAAAATATGGCTGGAGAAGTTATTCGTTATGTCGCTGTTCATTTAGAAAATCTTTTATAAAATTGCGCTTGCTGTGTATCAAGGCGAGAATCTCAATCTTATCGGGAAAGACTTCATAAATAAGCCGGTAGGAATAAATAAGCAATTCCCGTATCTTAGGGTCTGCTGCCTCAGGAACAACTCTGCCGACTTCTGGAAATGAATTTAGTTTCTCTGATTTTTCAACGATCTCCAGAGAAACCTTCTGAGCGTAAAATTTGGAATCCCTTGCGATATAATCGTGAATCTGTTTCAGATCGAATTTTGCGGGCTTTGACCACTTACCACGATTGCATTTCTCTTTTTAAATCTTCAATGGAATACGATTCGCCGCGCTCCACAGCTTCTCTGCCTTTCTTGACCTTATCGATAACATAAAGCTCATACATTATGTCATCGAGGCTTAAAGTTTCCGGCAATCTCGAAATCGCCTTTATTGCCTCCTGCTTCAAGGTTTCCATATTAGCACCTCCTCCTAATTTGCCTTATTTTTATTCTATCATTTTTACAGTTTTCCAGTTTCCCGTAGCGGATGGAAAATACGGCTGTAAATTCATTCATCTCCTTTATTTTTTGCGAACTTTGATCAATTTTTCCAAAGCAATAAAATGGCATAAACTGAAAGAAACAATGGAACAAAAACATCAATGATTAACCACCTCAAATTCTGACTTCGCAAAAAGAATTCAAACCATTTATTAAATCGCTCCAAAGACACTGGGATACGTGCTGCTGAAAACGTTTTTTGCGCTTCTTCGATAGAACGGCGAAGAGATGCAATATTTTCCATGCCGCTATGAAGAGATTGGCATGCATTAGCAATATTTATTGCATCTGCTCCACTGTTATATTTGACACGAAGATCTGACTCAAGATTCTGCAATTGTTTTTCCATCTCCTATAGTTTCGAGCCGAAGTTGCCTATGCGTTCAGCTTGTGAAAGCCACCAATAATAGAGCGTAGACTGGCGGGGATCATTGGGATAATCACCATGTTCGCTTGAAAGACGTGCTGTTGTAATAAAGGAAAGTCTTGTGCCTGTGATACGAAGTCGCCACTCAAGAAAACTATCAACAGCAGTCCAGAGAAAATGAATACTCAGGTATACGACAATTAGAAGCAGACCAGTGCGCAGAACGGTGTCACTAAACCCACTAAACTTCAGTCCAAGCACGGTTGATTCTGGGTCTATCCGAAGATCTGCTAATACAATGGCGATAGCTATCACGGATACAATAATGAGATTCGTGCGAATCCTCCAAGCGTTATTTTGCAACTCAGGAGCAACAGGTTCGCCGAGCACTTTTTAACTGCTTTGATCTTTTTCTCTTCCATTTATTCTATAACTGAAGATTAATAGATAGTCCTACTCGCTTATTCCATTCTGATGCGCTACCACTGCTCACCGAATTTGAGCAGCATATCTTGTGCTTCTTTTACTCCCAGTCGGGCACTTACTTTTAAGGCCTTAATTGCTTGCTGATAATTACCGATATTGCCATATGCAACGCCCAGAATGTAATATGCCTTTGCATTATCTGGGTTGAGCTCTATGACTTTATTGTAATCTCTAATCACATGTTGATAGTTACCGAGCATAAAATAAACAAGTCCCCGATTATTATAGGTTTTTGCATCATCTGGTTTGAGTTCTACGGCTTTAGTAAAATCTGTTATCGCCTGCTGATAATTGCCAAGTTTGGCATAAACTGTTCCTCTGTTATAATACGCTACTGTATAGTCAGATTTGAGTTCTATTGCTTTAGAAAAGTAATCTTTTGCATTTTCCCATTTGGCTGCCATTCCCGCAATAAGTCCTCTATTAAACCATTCAATCGCAGTGAATTCCTGTATTGCAGCATTGTATTCATGTTCAATTTTCTTACTTGGCTGTTTCTTAATAGTCTCTGTTTTTGCAAGTAATAGTTTCAGTCTCTCCACTTCTTCGGTCAGCTCTTCCGCTTTTTTGCGCGTCTCCTCAAGCTCCTTTGCCTTGTATTTGTCGTCAACTATTTTCTTGAGGGTCTTCTGTGCTTCTTTTGGGTCTGCCGAGACTTTTGCCTTGAGCCAATATGTCTTGCCATCCCACTTCTCCTCTATCACCTCTGCCGAGACTATGCCCGCGGAATATGTCGTTACCTGATCTTTTGTCAACTGCATGTTTTTAACTTCGGTTTCGCTGATAAGGTAAGTCCCGAATTCTTCAAGGAGCAAACGCTTTATCATCTCAAGCGAAATCGTCCTGCTTGAGTGTTTGCTGTCAAGCTCGCTTGCTTGATATGTATATTCTTTTACGAATGTAACTTTTTTCGGCGTATGCCGCGCTGAGATGCAAGGCAAGAAAAACTGACGCCATAAATATCACGAGCAATATTTTACGCATTACATTATCCTCCCTCACATCAAAAAATGCTAACCCTATGAAATTTATAACACCGGCTATTTTGCTGATGCAAGGTAATTTTCACATTGCGAAAACATTAACTATACTAAGGCAGAGCAGGCATGGATGAAAAGCCGTGCCTGCTCTGATCTTATCGGTGGCGAATTATTGAACAGCCGGAAAATGTTAAAATTATCGATGAGCGATAAGCCATTGAAAATATTCTTTTCAGGCATAGGCGGAAGCGGCGTATCGGCAATAGCCTCATTCATGGCCGACAAAGGCCATATTGTTTCAGGCTCTGACAGGGCATTCGACAAAAACCCTGCCCATCCCGCATTTAAGATATTAAAGGCAAAAGGCATCAATATCGTGCCTCAGGACGGTAACGCTATTGCCGAATCAGATGGTAATCCTTTCGATTTTGCCGTATTCAGCACTGCGGTGGAGCCTGACCAGCCGGAGTTTTTAAAAGCAAAGGATTTGGGACTTCCAATAAAAACAAGACCCGAATATCTCGCGGAGATTGTAGGTGAATTCAAGACGATAGCTGTTGCGGGCACAAGCGGAAAATCAACAACCTCGGGCATGTTGGCGTTTTTAATGAAACGGCTCGGATTGGAGCCTAACTTCATTGGAGGCGGCAGGGTAAAGCAGTTCAAGACAGAGACAAATCCCGGAAACTCGATAACAGGCAATTCCGATATTCTCGTTATCGAGGCGTGCGAATCGGACGGCACTATCGTAAACTACAAGCCTGAACATTCCATAATCCTGAATCTCGATTTAGACCATTATTCAGTGGATAAAACTGCCGAAATGTTCGAAACACTTGGCAAAAATACGGCAAGCAGGGTTATCATCAATGCCGATGACGGCAACCTCACAAAGATTAACACCCAAAATGCCGTTACATTTTCAATAGATAATCCGTCAAAATACAAAACTGAAAATATTGTCTATGCTCCATTCAGCACTAACTTCTCACTAAATGGAGCTGACTTCCGTCTATCCATTCCCGGGAAATACAATCTCTACAATGCCCTTTCATGCATTGCAATCCTGTCCGAAATGGGAATACCTATTAAAGATATTGCAGGTGTATTGCATGAATTCAAAGGAATCGAGAGGCGGTTTGATATTCACCTGAATGACGGGAAACGACTTGTCATCGATGACTATGCGCATAATCCGCATAAAATATCATCCCTCATGCAGACAATGAAAAATATCAAAGAAAATATCTGCTATATATTTCAGCCTCACGGATTTGCACCGACACTAATGATGAAAAACGAATACATCGAGGCCTTTGTAAAAAATCTTCGAGATTCCGATTACCTTATACTCCTGCCGATATTCTACGCAGGAGGCACTGTCAGCAAAGACATCTCAAGCCATGACATTGCAGATGGAGTAAAGGCTAAAGGGAAATCTGTTGAGGTTGTTGAAGACAGAGGGATGATTTTGCAAAGACTGAATGACCAAATCAATGGATATAATAATTATGTCATCTTTGGAGCGAGGGATGAGACGCTCTCAGACTTTGCGGGGGGAATAGCTGATTTAATCCGTTCTGCTTGACACATTCGGCATTCCGCCTCTTACTGTTTGAACAATAATCAAGCCCGCAAGAAAAAACAAAGCCACCGACAGCACTGCAGGACGTTGGCTTTCGAAGGTTGATGATAAATAGCCGAAGACGAGAGGGCCTAAAATAGCCGATGACTTGCCGACGAGGGAATAGACTCCGAAATATTCCGATTCCTTCCCGTCAGGGATAAACTGTGTGTAGAATGCCCTTGTTGCCGCTTGCACAGTGCCGAGACCTAAACCGGCAATGGATGCAATCATAAAGAATTGTGTTTTAGTTTGAACAAAAAATGCCGCAATCGATACGGCAATCCACATGACCAAAGACAGGATGACAACTTTTTTGGGCCCCCAGTAATCTATTGGCTTTGCCATCAAAAAAGCTCCGATGAGCGCAGTAGTCTGGACGATAAGATACATGCCTATTAATTCTTCAGGTTTAAATTGGAGGGTAGTTGCAGCGAATATGCTCGAAAAGACTATGACGGTATTCACCCCATCCTCATAAATGAGATATGCCATTAAAAATTTCCTCTGTTCTTTATTAGCCCAGATTTTTTTTAATGTCTGCCATGTATATTTAAGTCCATCCATTGCTGCACCGCATAAGGTAGACGAAGTACCCATTATGAAATCACCCTTTTTTACATCCGGCGGTAAAAATAAAAACGCAGGCAGGGAAAAAATACCGAAGAACATAGCTACCATAGGCCATGTCATGCTCATGAACCCCTGTTTTATCAAAAACAGAGCCAGCAATAAAGAGATTATGGAACCTGCATATCCAACTCCAAAACCCCACGCCGATACCCTCCCCTGATGCGTTGTTTCGGATATCTCCGGCAAAAATGAATTATAAAAAACAAGTCCGCCCTCCATGCCTATGTTGGCAAGGACAATAAGGATAAATCCTTCTATGATCATTCCTTTGTGAAGAAAATAAAACGAAGCAACAGACAAAATGCACAAGAGGGTATAAAAGATAAGCAGCCTCTTTCTTATCCTTGCATAATCTGCTATACCACCGAAAAATGGCGAACTTAAAGCCACAACTGCCATGCTTACTGCTACTGCCCTTCCCCACCATAAATCACCGAGACCTGTTTCATTGCCGACTACAACATTCGCATAATAGACAGGAAAAACCACAGCAGCTATAACAGCAGAATAGCTCGAATTTGCAAAATCAAATAGACACCATGAGAGGATTTTCTTATTCATTTATAGTCTTGCAGCCAGATCAGGCGGTTTTTTATAGAATCTTTTGAATTTAACGAAAAAAATTTGAGTGTGCGTTTTAAAAGTTCACTGAAAGGAAGCTGGTCGGTAACGATAATGCCAAAGTGATTTTTCCCCTGCGCTTTATAAGTCCTTGATAGAATTCTATAGTCCCTGATATTGTGAGTCAGGATGGCCATTTTGTGCCTTATTGCATAGGCAAGTTGTTCTTCATCGCTTTTTCCACATTTCCCAACTTCAAGGACATGAGACGCCTCGTATCCTCTATTGCGGAGTACCTCTGCTAATAATACCCTGACATCCTCATCAAGATATAGGGAGACTTTAGACATTATATGATGGCTGCTTTTTCTCTCAAGTCGCTTTCGGTCATTGATAGTTCTTTGTCTATCTCTTCTTTATGCTCATAATAGTAAGAAAGGGCATCGTATATCTGTGGAAGTGTGAGGTGTGAAAATTCTTTTATGAGTTCTTCGGGTGTCATCCCCTGCCTTAAAATATAGAAAACAACCGACCGTACCGGGAACTTTGTCCCTGCAATTACAGGGCTTCCGCCGCAATGTGTCTTTATAGAAACGATGTAAGGGTGTTTAATCTTCTGTGCTACAGGCATATTATTTATTGTTCCTTAACATAACTTTTATTTATATTTTTTATGTTGAATATTAACATTTCTGGATTCTTTAGAACTACTTTTTTGTGTTTCTTGTTCACCTATAACTTTTTGCTGATTCTCATCAACTCTATAAGTACCGGTAAGAACATCGTAGAGATTATATTTATTTTGTTTATACAATGTCTTATCTATATTCTGTTCAATCAATCTATACTTAATTGCAAACCCAAATGATAAATTTTGTGTTACTGCTATTCCTTTGATAGCATTAGCATAGTTGGCCATCTTCTTAATCTCAGCGGTAGTATATATATCTATCAGTAAGGGATCTTTGGTGGATGCTTGCGGTGGCAGTTCTATTGCCTTATCTCCTAAATTAAAGTTAGAAATCTCTGCATTGTAATATACCGATATGGACTTTACCTGTATAAAATTATCAGTTTTATTGACAAAATTTATTTTCTTCCCGTCAAACTCTATTCGCAATGCATTATCTTCATTTATGTACTTAGGATATATGTTCTTAAAATCTTTTGAGCGGATAGTAAAGATTACAGGAATATTTTGAGTCTCATCTTTTTTATAAGGAATATTAGACGTTGCAACTATTTCTACCGTATAATCTCCAATCTTTTGGCTATTTCTAAAATGCATTTGATAATTTGATGTTATGCTTTTAAGCCTGTCTTCATATGACTTTAATAACTCATTAAAAACTGTTTTATATGATTCAACTGAAGGATTAAATGCTATTTCTATCGCTTGTGGAATATGGTTTTTATTTACGGAGTATAATGACAACAAGTTAACATCATTCTTATAAAAACCTGATTCGTCCTGAATCTGGTGAACAATTTTTATATTGTTTTTTAGATAACTCTCATACTCGCTTGAATATTGACTTCTCAATGCATTTATCGAGTCCATAAAATTATCATATTCTGCTAATAGTTGTTGTCTATTTATGTTGCTCCTGTTTAGACCTTCTTCAACTGCCTTATTATATGCTTCACTATCAAAAATACTGTCATGGTATGTACCTCCTGAAATTGCACTCATACCCAATGTCAAAATAGTAATAGCCCCTGTTTTTGCAACGTTTGCTTTTACTTTTCTAAACACATTTTCATTGTCTTTACATTTATCAGCTGGCCCGCTAACTAACTTTCCATATGAAAACACACACTCATACTTTTTAGTATCAAATTTATGCGATAAGTCATTCAATTTAAATATTAAATGTTCAGTGTTACTAATTTTTGTGATAATATATTTTCCATCTACTTTTTCTAATTGTGCATATAGTGGATTTTTGCCAATATAATCATTAGCTGGAGGACTTGTTTCTGCAGAGATATTCACTGCAAAAGTTATAATAAGCAATATTATAATGAAATATTTACTTCCTTTTATGCTCATATCGTCCCCCCTTGTTTAATTTATTACAGTTTTTAACATATTTTTATCTCTGATGCAAGAGGCCTTTGCTCAAAAATGCCTTTTGTACAGGGACATTTACTTATTTTCTAACTTTTCCAGCGCCTCTTTTGCGGCAGACATCTGGGCATCTTTCTTGCTCTTTCCTGTGCCTTCACCATACAACCGACCGTTTATATAAACCTCTGCAGTGAAGACCTTTTTGTGTTCTTCCCCTTCCTGTTTTACAATCCTGTATTCGGGCAGGACGCCAAAGAGACTCTGGCTTTTCTCCTGCAATTCGCTCTTGAAATCATACCCCTCTTTTTTGGAGATTATACTATCAATCTTATCGCTGAAAAGCCTTAATATCACAGACTTTGCAGTCCCATAATCGCTGTCTAAAAACATGGCTCCAAATAAGGCTTCCACGGCATCAGAGAGTATGGACCTCTTGTGGCGGCCTCCTGTTGATTCCTCTCCCCTGCCGAGCCTCAGATATTTTCCGAGTGAAAGCCTTGCGGCTGTCTCAAAAAGCACCGACTCCTTTACCAGGTAGGATTTCATCTTCGACATGTCTGCCTCTGTTAACGGGATATCGTTAAGGAAAAGGGACTCAGCAATAACAAGACCTAAAACAGAGTCGCCGAGAAACTCGAGCCTTTCATTGTAGCGGGGAGCTTCGTCCGGATTCTCATGATGGTATGATTTGTGCGTGAGGGCATCTACCAATAAATCCTTATTGCTAAAGCGATACCCTAAAAGGTCCTCAAGCCCCTCTATATCTTTTGAATAATAGGCAGGCATTGGTTCCACCAAAACCGAATGAGTTGGACATTGCGCACTCGACATCCATCTGTTTTGCCCTATTGGGTGCATAGTCGAGGTCGCATTCGGGGTCGGGATTTTCGAGGTTTATTGTCGGAGGCACGATGTTGTTATAGATGCTCAATATGGAGAAAATCGCTTCCACTCCGCCTGCTGCGCCGAGGAGATGTCCTGTCATGGATTTTGTTGAGCTTACGCATAACTTATATGCGTGTTCGCCAAAGACCGTTTTAATTGCCGCTGTCTCCAGCTCATCTCCATACTTTGTCGATGTTCCATGTGCATTGATATAATTTACCCTTTCCGGTTCAATCCGGGCATCCTTTAAAGCCGCCCTCATGCAACGTGCAGCGCCCTCTCCTTCAGGGGCCGGAGTTGTAATGTGATAGGCATCGCTGGACATCCCGTAGCCTATAATCTCAGCATATATCTTTGCCCCTCTATTAAGGGCGCTTTCGAGGCTTTCAAGGATTATTACTCCTGAGCCTTCTCCCATGACAAAACCGTCCCTTTCTGCATCAAATGGTCTGCTTGCCTTTTCGGGCTCATCATTTCTTGTTGACAATGCCTTCATGGCAGCAAATCCGCCGACTCCGAGAGGAGTTATAACAGACTCGGTTCCGCCTGCAATCATTACATCGGCATCGCCACGCTGGATTATCTTAAATGAATCGCCGATGGAATGGCTGCCTGTTGCGCAAGCCGTGACAGCAGCAGAATTGGGTCCCTTTGCACCGAATTTTATGGATACATTGCCTGATGCAAGGTTGATAATGAGCATAGGGATAAAGAAGGGGGATATCCTTCTGTATCCCTTTTCGAGATATATCTTGTGGTAATGCTCAATGGCCGGAAGACCTCCCATGCCGGCACCGATAATGACACCGATCCTTTCGGCATTCTCATCGGTAATCTTCAGTCCCGAATCCTCAACAGCCATTGTGGCAGCAGCCATGGCAAAATGGATAAACCTGTCCATCTTTTTTATCTCTTTTGCCTCGATATATGGGGCGGGGTCAAATCCTTTAACCTCACCGGCAATACGCACAGGCATCTGAGAGGCATCAAACTGCGTTATAGGGACTATCCCTGACCTGCCTTCAATGGCAGACTTCCATGAAGCCTCCACACCTATTCCAAGGGGCGTTACAAGACCAAGCCCTGTGACTACTACCCTTCTTTTCTCTATCATCCTACTTTATTCTTGATGTAATCTATTGCGTCTTTGACCTTTGCTATCTTCTCTGCATCCTCGTCAGGTATCTCGATATTGAATGCCTCTTCGAATGCCATAACGAGCTCAACGGTATCAAGGGAGTCTGCACCGAGGTCTTCAACGAATGATGCCTCCGGTGTTACCTCTGATTGGTCAACGCCAAGCTGCTTCGATATGATCTCCTTTACTTTTTCGTCTACCATTATTGCCTCCGTTTTATTATTTAGGCTATAGGCTATAAGCCATAAAAATAAAATTATACCTATAACCTATTGCCCATTGCCTGCTTACATATACATTCCGCCGTTTACGTGTATCACCTGACCTGTTACATAGCCCGATTCGGGCAATGCAAAGAATGCAACTGCACTGGCGACATCGTCCACAGTACCGAATTTATTCATGGGAATAGTCTTGAGCATCTCCTGCCTTACATTTTCAGGCAGTGCATCTGTCATGGCTGTCGTAATAAAGCCGGGCGCAACGGCATTCACTGTAATCCCCCTGCTCGCATATTCCTTTGCAATGGTCTTTGTCAGGCCAACAATTCCTGCCTTGGAAGCGCTGTAGTTAGCCTGTCCAGGATTGCCCATAAATGCTACAACAGAGGCGATATTGATGATCCTGCCGTAGCGCTGCTTTGACATAACTTTAACAGCTTCCTTTGAACAAAGGAAAGTCCCCTTCAGGTTGATATTCATCACAGCATCCCAGTCTTCCTCTTTCATCCTGAGCAAAAGGCCGTCCCTTGTAATTCCTGCATTGTTGACAAGTATCTCGACCTTGCCGAATTCCTTAACAGCGTTTTCAAAAATGGCAGCCACATCCGATGAATTTGAGACATCCGCCTTTAGTGCAATGCTCTTTATGCCTATTTTCTCCAGCTCCGAGGATGTTTCTTTTGCGATGTCTATATTTACATCAACAACAACGATATTCACCCCGCGCCTTGCAAGTGATTCTGCTATGGCCTTGCCGATGCCCCGGCCTCCGCCTGTTATTAGTGCTGTATGTCCATTCATATCTTTGTCCCCCGATGAAAAAGTCGGCTATCATTGTAGCAGAGAACCGACCCCATTTTCCAGTCATTTTTGTCCATGCACTTTCATTGACACATAACGCTTTTCCTGTTATATTTTTTCTTGTCATGGAAAGGACGATAAAAAGAACCGACATGAAGGATGTGCTTGCCATCATACTTGCCGGAGGCAAGGGAGAACGTCTGCATCCCATGACCATTCACAGGGCAAAGCCTGCTGTCCCCTTCGGCGGTAAGTACAGGATCATAGACTTCACCCTCAGCAATTGCATCAACTCTGATATAAAGAAAATAGCAGTAATTACACAGTACAAATCCCTTTCCCTTGACAGGCATCTTGCACTGGGATGGCAAAACCTCTTTAATCCGGAACTGGATGAGTTTATCATCTCCATTCCGCCGCAACAAAGGGTAAGTGAAAGCTGGTATACAGGAACAGCAGATGCCGTATATCAGAATATCTATTTTATTGAAAAGGAAAAGCCTCTCTATCTGCTCATCCTGTCAGGAGACCATATATACAAAATGGACTATTCAGAAATGCTCGCCTTTCATATAGAAAAAAAGGCAATCGGAACAGTTGCAGCAATAGAGGTGGATAAGAAGATCGCATCCTCCTTCGGCATCATGGAAGTTGACAGCGAATGGAGAATCATAGGTTTTGAGGAAAAACCAAAAAAACCGAAGACAATACCCGGAAATCCAAACCAGTGTCTTGCATCCATGGGCGTTTATATATTCAATACAGAGGCAATAGTAGAAGAGCTGAAGATAGATGCTGCAAAGACGTCTGCCCATGACTTCGGCAAGAACATAATACCTGATATGCTTAAATCAAACAAACTCTTTGCATATAATTTCAGGGATGAAAATAAGAAAGAGGCAAAATACTGGAGGGACGTAGGGACCATAGACGCCTACTGGGAAGCCAATATGGATCTCGTTTCTGTGGATCCGTTATTAAACCTCTATGATAAGGACTGGCCCATAAGGACATATCAATGCCAGTACCCGCCTGCCAAATTCGTATTTGCACAGGAGCAGAAAGGCGGAAGGCTCGGAATATCGCTGGATTCCATCGTCTGCGATGGGTGCATCGTTAGCGGCGGAAGGGTGCAGAGTTCGATCCTGTCTCCAAATGTCAGGATAAACAGCTGGGCCTCTGTAAAAGAATCCATCCTCATGGAAAATGTGGAGATAGGGAGATATGCAAAAATAAAAAGGACAATCATTGACAAGGATGTATATATCCCCCCTGAAACGGTAATCGGATACAATCTGAATGAAGACAGGAAAAAATTTCATGTGAGCCCGAACGGCATAGTGGTCATTCCGAAGGGAACGGATTTCAGGAAGCTTTGAAAAAAATATATACTCTCGGGACAAGCAGAAAGAACGAGGAGGATTTCATAGAAATCCTCCTCGTTTATGATATAAAAACCGTCATCGATGTCAGACGCTTTCCAAAAAGCAAGCTGCAAATATTCAATAAAGAATACCTGCAAGACCTTTTAGAGAGAGAAGGAATATCCTATGTCTTTCTCGGCGTTGAACTCGGCGGATTCAGAAAAGGCGGATACGAGGCATATACAGAAACAGAAGATTTTAAACACGGGATTGATAAGCTCGAAGAGTCTGTCAATAATAATGCTGTTATAATATGCGCTGAGAGGTTTCCGTGGAAGTGCCACAGGCGCTGGATAGCAAGGGAGCTTCACAGAAGGGGATGGATTGTGGAACATATAATAGATAAAGGAAGGGTCTGGATTCCCAAATGAAATTTAAAAAACTATGCGAATATTTTGAAAGGCTTGAGGAGACCACAAAGCGTCTTGAGATGTTCGATATCCTTGCAGGGCTTTTTAAAGAGGCATCCGGCGAGGATATAGACAAGATAATCTATTTGAGCCAGGGGCAGCTTGTGCCACCGTTTCACGGCCTCGAAATAGGCATATCGGAAAAGCTTATTATACGGGCAATATCAGATGCAACAAATACGCCAACCCAAAAAGTAGAACAGACCTTCAGGCACACAGGCGACATGGGAAGGACAGCAGAGGAGCTTAATAAGAGAAAAGGCTATGACCTTACCGTGAAGCAGGTTTATGGAGAACTCATGGACATTGCACAGACAGGCGGTGCTGGAAGTGTAGAGAAAAAAATAAGCCTTCTTTCAAATCTATTTAAAGGTGTTTCTCCAATAGAGGCAAAATACATTGCGAGGTTTGTCATAGGGAGATTAAGGCTCGGGATAGGAGACCCCACGGTGCTGGAGGCCCTTGCCCTAAGCATCGGAAATCGTGAACTGAGGCCCGAACTCGAAAGGGCATATAATCTGTGCTCTGATTTAGGTCTTGTTGCTAAAACACTTATAGACAAAGGCATAGAAGGCGTAAAAAAATTCAAGGTTCAGGTTGGTTATCCCATAAGGATGGCCCTTTGCGAAAGGCTTTCATCATCAGAAGATATAATCCAGAAAATAGGCAGAGCGGCAATAGAGGCAAAGTATGACGGATTCAGGGTCCAGTGTCATAAGGATGATGAGAATGTGGAACTATTTTCAAGGAATCTCGAAAGAACCACCCACATGTTCCCTGAAATTACGATGGCCATGAAAAAATACATAAATGCAAAAAAGGCGATTATCGAAGGAGAAGCACTTGCATATAATGAAGGCACCGGAGAACTATTCCCATTTCAGGTAACAATTCAGAGAAAAAGGAAACACGGTATAAAGGAACTGTCAAAAGAGCTTCCGTTAAAATTCTTTGTCTTTGATTTGCTCTATCTGGACGGTGTTGATTACACAGAAAAGTCTTTCTCTGAAAGGAGAAAAAAACTTGAGGAGATAATTAGGAGAAATGAGATTATCGAGCCTTCGGAGATGTTTATAACAGACGACCCATCCAGAATATTTAAATACTTTGAAGACACTATTGAACGGGGACTTGAAGGGGTCGTGGCTAAAAGGCTTGACGCCCCCTACTCTGCCGGTTCAAGGAACTTCAACTGGATCAAGCTTAAAAGAAGTTACAAAGGGGGACTGGCAGACACCATAGATGTATGCATTGTCGGATATTTCAGAGGAAAAGGTGCAAGGGCAAAATTCGGCGTGGGCGCACTTTTAGGTGCAGTTTATGAGCCTGAGACAGATACGTTTAAAACCATAAGCAAGATAGGCTCTGGATTTAAAGAGGATGAATTCTTTGAGCTGAAAAAGATGCTCGATGAAATAGCCCTCAAACATAAACATCCGAGGGTTGATTCTGCAATCGATGCCGATGTATGGGTTGAACCCAGATATGTTATTACTGTTATGGCCGACGAGATTACACGCTCTCCTGCCCATACAGCAGGAAAGGACAAGGATGGAATCGGTTATGCCCTGAGATTTCCGAGATCAACCGGTTTTATAAGGTTCGACAAAAATCCCGAAGATGCAAATACGGTAAACGAAATTATCGAAATGTTCGAGCAGCAGAAACAGGTGAGTGTGGGTTAAAACTCCACTATCATATTATCAATCAGCCGCGTGCTGCCGATTTTTACCGCTACTGCAAGAAGGTTCTGCTTTTTGAACTCATTTAACTCATCGAGGGTATTAGTATCATAAACCCCTGCATACTGTATTTCAGAAATGAGCGGCTCTGCCTCAAGCGTATCATGCATCTGTTTCCTGACATCCACCGGATTTGATTCACCTGATTTTATCATCTGTGATGCAGAAAGCAGGGTCTTGTAAATAACGGCTGCCGCCCTCCTCTCTTCATGGCTCAGGTACACATTCCTCGAACTCATTGCAAGACCATCTGGTTCCCTGAAAGTCGGGCAGATAATTAAATCCACATCCATATTCAGGTCTTCCACCATCCTCTTAATAATGGCTGCCTGTTGAAAATCTTTCTGGCCGAAATATGCTGCTACAGGTTTTACTATATTAAAGAGCTTACACACCACTGTTGCTACGCCTGTGAAATGTCCCGGCCTGAAAACTCCGCATAGTTTATCTGATAAGTCCTTTACTGTTATATATGAAGAGAACCCGTCTGGATACATGGCCCTGGCATCCGGCATGAACAGGATATCCGCACCTTCTCTTTTCAGTTTTTCCATGTCCCCTTCCATGTCCCTCGGATATCTGTCAAAATCTTCCTTTGGCCCGAATTGTGCAGGATTTACGAATATGCTCACGACAACAATATCATTCTCGCTCTTTGCTCTTTTCACGAGGCTGAGATGGCCTTCATGCAGGGCGCCCATTGTAGGGACAAAACCTATCGTCTTGCCATTGTGCAGGTGCCTCTTTGAGGTTTCCTTCATTATCCTGGGAATTCTGATATTTTCCATGACATTAATTTATACGAACCGTCTGTATCTATTCAAGTTAATAATAACTGTGATCCAGCGATAAGGATGGGTCTCCTGATTAATAACTTCTGCATCTCCATTGAAGGCGGAGACAAGTGTGCAAATCAGGAATTCTGCTCAAAATGTCATCCGAGCTACGGATGGAGGGACAACTCATTCGACTTCAAAGACAAGACCAAGATCGACTGTCTTATCTGTCATGCAAAAGACGGCAATTACAAGAAAGGAATCGCAGGAGAGCCTGACCGCAAATTGATCGAACAGGGCAAGATGTCCCTTACAAAGGCAGCACAGAGCGTCGGTATTCCTAACAGGGACAACTGCGGCGTATGCCACTTCAATGGCGGAGGAGGAGATGCAGTTAAGCACGGAGACCTCGATACCACTCTCAGCAAACCTAAAAGGGATCATGATATCCACATGGGCGGCGCTGCGGACATGAGCTGTCAGGCATGCCATGTAACAAAGAATCACAAAATCTCAGGAGCATCCACTTTCCTTGCAACAAATGACGGAAGGGTAAGCTGCGAAGACTGCCATAGAAATCCTCATAAAGATTCTATGGTGAACAAGGTCCTTTCAAGACATGAAAAAACTGTTGCATGCCAGACATGCCACATCCCGTTTTTTGCAAAGGGACAGGCTACAAAGATGAGCTGGGATTGGTCGACAGTTGGCAAAGACATAGACCCTGAAGAACAGTTCGGCAAAGAGACATATGCAAAGCATAAAGGACACTTTACGTGGGGAATGAATGTTGTTCCTACATATGCATGGTACGATGGACAGGTAGAGAGATACCTGAAAGGAGACAAAATCAAAGATACTACAAAAACTGTATACATCTCAAAACCCACTGGTGATATCAAAGACAAAAATTCAAAGATCTATCCATTCAAGGTCCATACAGGCAAACAGCCCATGGATTCGGTCAACAAATATCTCCTGATTCCTCAGACATACAAAGGCGTATGGAGTCATTACAACTGGGAGAAGGGCCTTGCCGAAGGTGCAAAGGGCTCTGGACTATCATACAGCGGCAAGTACGAGTTCGTCTCTACCGCATTCTATGGCAGTATAAATCATGAGGTGACTCCAAAAGAGCAGGCACTAAAATGCAAGGACTGCCACATGGAAGGCAAAAGACTCGACTGGCAGGCATTGGGCTATAAAGGAGACCCGATGAGGGTTGGCGGCAGATTTGAAAACGGCGCTGCTGTAGCAGAAGAAACCAGCAAGCCCGTTAAAAAGACTGCCAGCAAAAATAGGAGGAGAAAATGAAGACATCAAAGGCGATAATACTCGCAGTATTGGCAATCTTCTGCATGGCAATGCTCACAGGCGTTGCAATGGCAGAGGAAAAGGTATCCATCAAGGGAAAGGTTAAGAGCATCAATGCGGATGCCAAAACCGCTGTAGTGGCTACAGAAGATGGAAAGAATGTAATTATTGTCGTTGAAGACGAAGAAACGCTTAACAAGTTAAAAAACGGCAGGATCAGCATAGACGATGACGTAAAAGTCAAATACGTAGTCAAAGACGGCAAGAATGTAGCCACATACTTCAAAAAGGCTGCAGGCTGTTAAACTATCTCCAAATCAGTTCATAGAGGGGCAGTCCGAAAGACTGCCCTTTTTATTTCCAATTGACAACCTTCACATTAAGGTGTATAAGAAAATTAAGAATATATAAAAAGGAGGGAAGCCATGGCTTACTATGTAATTCTCAGCAAATTGACGGATGAAGGGAGAAAGACAATCAAGGAAAAACCGGAAAGGATGTTTGAGGTCAACAAGGAACTGGAGGCAATGGGTGTAAAGGTTAAAGAGCAGTTCGCGGTCTTAGGGCCATATGATTTTGTAAATATTATAGAAGCGCCAGATAATGAGACGGTCATGAAGATGTCTGTGGAACTTGGGGCAAGGGGGTCGGTAGAGCTTCTCACGCTGCCAGCCATTTCAGCAGAGGAATTTGCGAAGAAGATGAAATAAGCTAAATTTTTTGTATAGGGGTGTCAGTAAAGAATTTTCAGGGGGATTTCGCAAGGGGGACAAAGTCCCCCTTGCGGTTTATGGGCGTGCGCAGCACGCCCATGTGCAATAGAATTCTTTGTTTACAATATGTTAACTATAATCCATGTCCATTAAGCCTGATGTTGTTTTAGACCTTAAGGGGCTTCACTGCCCGATGCATATCATGAAGACCAAAAATGCCCTTGACCTTATGAAGGCAGGCCAGATTATCGAGGTAATATCCAATGACAAAAATTCAAAAACAGACATTTCCGGCCTCTGCAGAAGACTCGGACTTGAACTGATAAGCACAAAAGAAGAAAACGGCATCTTCAGGTTTACAATCAAAAAGTAGGTTTGTCAGCACGTAAGGTGAAGGCAGGCTATTGTTTTTCTTTTCCCGGATAATTCATTAAACAAATTTACAGCATCTGTTGTCCTTGCTACATGCACATCTATTTTCATCGATTTAAGATTGCTTATAACCTCATCCGAAACCCTCATAACACCAGAATAGCCTGTCCCGATGATAATGACTTCAGGCCGTGCATCCAGCACTTCCCTTAAATCATCCATCTGTAAAAAATGGCCTTCCTTCCTCCACCACGATGAATTGACCCTGTCCGGATATATAATCACATCAGATGTATATGTTTTTCCGTCAATGGTTATCCTTCCGAAGGAATAGTGCTGGATTTTCATGGAAATATTATACTACACTTCACTTTAAAGCCAAATTTATGATAAGGTGAATAAATTAGTCCATCGTTCATTTTAAAAATAAAATTGCGCTAAAAGATGAACGGTGAACAAGGAACTATGAACCAAATCCAGCGATAAGGATGGGTCTCTGAAGTGAATAGCGATGTTTTGGTAACAGTTCTTTGCGACTGGAGCGTTAAACAGCCGCAAGTGTTTGAACCCGAAGGGTGAGTTTTGCGGCTGTAGCGTAAGGAGCATTAGAACTGTCAAAACAGAGCTTCTGAACGAAAGAGACTTATCCTTATTGCTGGATCACAGATGAACTAAACTTGGAGGAATGAGATGGCAAAGAGGGTTGTACTGGCATATTCAGGCGGTCTTGATACATCCATTGTTATAAAATGGCTTATAGAGACATATAATGCAGAGGTCATAGCCTTCTGTGCAGACCTCGGTCAGGGTGAGGATTTGAACGCCGTAAAAGAAAAGGCCATTAATACGGGGGCTTCAAAGGCTTATGTGGAGGACTTAAGGGAGGAGTTTGTAAAGAATTACATATTCCCGATGCTCAGGGCAAATGCCATCTACGAAGGCACTTATATGCTCGGCACATCCATAGCAAGACCGCTCATAGCAAAAAAGCAGATCGACATAGCAATAAAAGAAAACGCAGATGCCGTAGCGCACGGAGCAACAGGCAAAGGTAATGATCAGGTAAGGTTTGAGCTCACATATTATGCCCTTAAGCCGGATATAACGGTCATATCTCCATGGCGCGAATGGTCTTTCGATTCAAGGCAGTCGCTGATAGAATATGCTGAAAAGCACGGAATACCTGTGCCTGCCACAAAGGAAAAGCCCTACAGCACAGACAGGAATATCTTCCACATCAGTTATGAAGGTGGAATACTGGAAGACCCTTGGTCAGAACCGCCGATAGATATGTACACCATGATGGTATCTCCTGAAAAAGCGCCTGATAAGCATCTATATATAGACATTCATTATGAAAAAGGGAATCCGGTAGGCATAAATGGAGAATTCCTTTCGCCTGTCGATCTTTTTGAAAGACTCAATAAACTCGCAGGAGACAACGGCATCGGAAGGATAGACATAGTGGAAAACAGATATGTGGGAATTAAATCAAGGGGTGTTTATGAGACGCCTGCAGGCACTGTCCTTCATATAGCCCACAGGGCACTGGAATCCATCACACTTGACAGGGAGGTCTTGCATCTCAGGGACTCGCTTATTCCAAAATATGCAGAACTGATTTATTACGGCTACTGGTTTTCACCAGAAAGGGAAATGCTCCAGACAGCAATAGATTCCATTCAAAAAAATGTTACAGGTACGGTAAGGTTAAAGCTATATAAAGGAAACTGCATTGTTGTAGGCAGGAAATCCCCAAAATCACTCTATCATCCTGAACTGGCAACCTTTGAGGCAGAAAAGATATACAACCAGAAGGATGCGGAAGGATTCATTAAGCTGAATGCGCTGCGGCTGAAAGTGAAAAAGATTCTCGAAAGTTAAAAGTCAAATGTCATGTGATGATCTTAAATATTGGCTTGCTCTAACCCTTATAAAAGATATCGGCCCGGTAACGGCAAAACGGCTGCTTTCCGCTTTCCGGACGCCCCAAAGAGTATTCGAGGCAAGCCCAAATGAGCTAAAAGACGTGGAGGGAATAAATGGCTCTAAGATAAATGGCATCTCTGAATTCAACTCATGGGATGAGGTCGAAAAAGAGATCAATGAGATCAACAGGCATAATGTCAGAATAATCAGATATACCGATGAGGAATATCCCGAAAGCCTGAGATATATTGACGACTCGCCTGTAATACTTTATGTCAAGGGCAGCTTTATAAAAAAAGATAAATATGCAGTTGCGATAGTAGGCTCGCGCAATATGACGCCTTACGGAAAAAAAATTACAGAAACAATTGCATCTGAGCTCGCTTTATGCGGCATTACCATAGTAAGCGGAATGGCACGCGGCATAGACGCAATATCACACAAAAGCGCATTAAAGGCAAATGGCAGGAGCATAGCAGTGCTTGGCTCGGGTCTTGACAACCCCTATCCTCCTGAAAACAAGGGGTTGTTTGATGAGTTGTCGGAGAAGGGGTGCGTTATAAGCGAATTCCCTATGGGAACTCCTCCAAACAAAAAAAACTTTCCGCAAAGAAACAGGCTGATAAGCGGGCTTTCCCTCGGAGTGCTCGTTGTCGAGGCTGCAGCAAGGAGCGGCTCTCTCATAACTGCAGGCTGTGCGTTAGATCAGGGAAAGGATGTGTTTGCCGTACCGGGAAGCATAACGTCGGCGAATTCCGAGGGCACGCATGAACTTATCAAAAAGGGCGCAAAATTAGTGCAAAAGGCTGAAGACATACTCGAAGACATAGCGCCCCACCTTAAAGGTCTTAGAGGCTCTGCAAATGGTCTCTCAGGAGAAAGTCTTTCGGTAAATCTGCCCATAAATCTGAATGGACTTGAAATAAACGATGAAGAAAAGGCAATATGTAATATTTTGGGCAGCGAGCCAAAGCATATAGACATAATTTCGAGGGAAGCAGGAATGCAGGCTGGAAGAGTACTGGGAATACTGCTCGGCCTCGAAATAAAGGGCATAGTAAAACAATCCGAAGGCAAGAGATTTTATATATTGTAGGAGGAAAAGATTGGCAAAAAGATTTATAGACATATTGCGAATGCTCGCAAAGGATCTTATAGAAAAGGGCTATGATGCGGATGACGCACTGAAAAAGATCAGCGTCTTCGACATAGATTTTCTAACGGTAAAGGAAGAGCTTTTGACCCTTGAGTTGTCGCAGTACATCGATGATGCAGAACTGGACACCATAAGGGCGCTTCTTTCGTATGTCCTGATGAAGGAAACGGAACTTGATACCGAAGAGATATATGCCTTCATATTCGGAAGGGGAAGGCAGATAACATGGAACTAATGGAGGACTTGAAAAATTGAAATCCCTTGTTATAGTAGAGTCGCCTGCAAAGGCAAAGACCATCAATAAAATACTGGGCAAAGAGTTCGGCGTTAAGGCATCCATCGGCCATATAAAGGACCTTCCCAAAAAAAAGCTTGGAGTGGATGTCGACAAAAATTTCGAGCCATATTATGAAATCATTCCGGGCAAGGAAAAGGTAATAAAGGAACTGAAAAGCGAGGCGAAAAAGGCAGAAAAGATATACATAGCAACAGACCCTGACAGGGAGGGAGAGGCCATCGCATATCATATCGCAGAAGAAGTAAAGCCGCCCAGGAATGCTAAAAAGATTTATCGGATTACATTCCATGAAATAACAGAGCGTGCAGTAAAAGAGGCTATACAAAATCCCGGCGAAATTGACATTAATAAGGTCGAGGCGCAACAGGCCCGCAGAATCCTCGACAGGCTTGTGGGTTATAACCTCAGCCCGTTTCTCTGGAGAAAAGTCAGAAGGGGATTAAGCGCGGGAAGGGTTCAGTCCGTTGCAGTAAAGCTTATAGTAGACAGAGAAAGGGAAATCGAGTCATTCAACAAAGAGGAATACTGGACAATAGAGGCCCTTTTGTCTCCTAAAACAGAGGGGACACAATTTTGGGCAAGACTCTACAAATACAACGACTCCCTTGTCATCAACCGTGATGCCGAAGAGGGAAAGCGTTTTCTCATTACCAACGCAGAGGCCGCACAGCAGATTGCGGATGAAATTAATGACAAGGAATTCTACCTCTCCAAAATAGAAAAGAAACTGAGGAAAAGATCTCCTTCCCCGCCGTTTATTACAAGCACCTTGCAGCAGGAGGCAGCACGCAGGCTCAGATTCGCTGCAAAAAAGACCATGATGATAGCACAGCAGCTTTATGAGGGAATAGAGCTTGGAGATGAAGGCTCAGTGGGCCTTATTACATACATGAGAACAGACTCCTTCCGCATAGCTCCTGAGGCACAGGAATGGGCAAGGGACTTGATAGAGAAAAAATTAGGAAAGGATTACATCCCTGAAAAACCGCCCCATTACAAAAGCAAGGGGAGCGCACAGGAAGCCCACGAAGCAATAAGGCCGACATATCCAGACAAATCTCCGGAGGCTGTAAAAAAGTTTTTATCCAAAGACCAGTATAACCTTTATACCCTTATATGGAACAGGTTCATCGCAAGCCAGATGGCCCCAGCGCAACTGGAGCAGACGACCTATATTATAGAGTTAAGAGAGGGGGCTCGTGGGGGAGATGTAATCTCCCCCACGGTCAAAGGTACAGAACTCAGGGCATCGGGTACTGTTATCAGATTTCCAGGATTTATGGCATTGTACACGGAAAGCAAAGACGAAATAGAGGAAGAAGAAGGCGGAATCCTGCCTTCCATGAAGGAGAATGACATCCTCAAACAACAGGAGATAAAGCCGGTACAGCATTTCACGCAGCCTCCGCCGAGATATACAGAGGCTACTCTTGTAAAGGCCCTTGAGGAAAAGGGCATCGGAAGACCGAGTACTTATGCAGCAATACTGTCCACAATTCAGGACAGGAAATATGTGGAAAAAAATGAGGACAGGCGTTTTATGCCTACAGAACTCGGAATTGTTGTGAACGACCTTCTTGTTGAGAAATTTCCTGAACTGATAGACATAGGATTTACTGCAAAGATGGAAGACGAACTCGATGAAATTGAGAATGCAAAGATGAAGTGGGTCAAGGTAGTTAAAGATTTTTACAAACCCTTCAGCCGTAATCTGTCAGAGGCATCAAAAGACAAAGGAAAAGTAAAACCACAGGATATCCCAACAGAAGAGGTTTGCGAAAAATGCGGTTCCCCAATGGCCATAAAATGGGGAAGGCATGGAAGGTTCCTTGCATGTACAGGCTATCCGCAGTGCAAAAACACAAGACCATTGGAAGGCGGCAACGGCAAACAGGTCGCAGAGCAGACCGTGACAGAGGAGATATGCGAAAAATGCGGCGCTCCAATGGTCATAAAGAGCGGGAGATTCGGGAAGTTCCTTGCGTGTTCAAAGTACCCTGAATGTAAAAATACAAAGCCTATTTCGACAAGGGTAAAATGTCCTCTGGATGGCGGAGACATTGTGGAGAGAAGATCGAAAAGAGGAAAGGCATTCTGGAGCTGCAGCAATTATCCGGAATGCAAGTTTGCGATGTGGTATAAGCCTGTGCCAAAACAATGCCCAAAATGCAGTGCATCATTCCTTGTCGAAAAGTGGAACAAGGCCGGAGAGGTATTTCATGTCTGCCTGAATAAAGGCTGCGATTACAAAGAAGAGATAAAAAAAGAGGAGACGGCAAGCGAAGCATAATACATGAAGCAACCCTTTCTTATCGGCATTGGAGGCGCTCACAGCGGTGCAGGCAAGACAACCATAGCAGTTGCAATTTTAAAATATCTGAAAACCCATCCACCCATCTACCCATTCACCCACTCACCAAAAATCGGAGCCATAAAATACACAAAGACAGCCTTTTATTCATCCATCATAGACGACAAAAGTATTCTCAGCCAGGAAGACAAAGACACCAAAAGGCTACTTGATGCAGGAGCAGAAGAAGTTTTATGGGTTCAATCGCCTGCAAATGAGATCAATGAAGTCCTGCCAATGGCAATTGACAGGCTCTCCCATCTCGACGGCATAATCATTGAGGGCAACAGCGCAATTGAGTTTTTAAAGCCGGATGTTGTAGCATTTATAGCTGATGTTTCTAAGGAGAATATTAAGCCCTCAGCCCGGAGAATACTGAAACAAGCTGACATTGTTATTGAAAAAGGGTCGTCGCATTACTCGTCAAAAAACATACATGAATTGATACACTGCATAGAGATGACAGCGAAGAAAAAAGAAATCGAGAATATTTTAAAGACACGGTCTGCTGAAGGCAGGATTACATGCAGCGATGCAAGGACAATCGCCGAAGAACTGGGGGTTCCTTACAAAGAAGTCGGCAAGACTGCCAATGAACTGAAAATAAAAATAAAGAATTGCGAGCTCGGCTGCTTCTGATGGGTACTGTACTTTTTGAATTGGCCCTTACCTTTTATTTTGCAGCAACAATTATAAGCATCGTTGACATATTCAAGGGCGGCAAGGAATCATCGAGGCTGACGATCTTCATCACCGGAGCAGGATTCGCAATCCACTCAATAAGCATAATTTACAGATACATAGCAGTAGGCCACCTTCCGATAACGAGCATGCATGAGGCATCGTCCTTTTTTGCCTGGTGTATTGTCCTTATATTCTTCTTCCTCGAATACAGGTATAAAATCGGCATAATGGGCTCGTTCATCCTGCCCATAGTCTTCATACTTATGCTTTCTTCATCAGTCTTTCCGAGGGAAATCCGCCCGCTTACGCCGGTGCTCCAGAGCTACTGGCTTCCTGTACACACATTTCTGGCATTCTTAGGGAATGCAGCATTTGCAGTGGCATGCGGCATCGGGACAATGTATCTGCTTCAGGAGCATTATCTGAAATCAAAGCATTTAGGCGATCTCTTCAAGAGACTTCCGAGCCTTCAGGTCCTTGACGAGATAAACTACAGGCTTATTACCATCGGATTTCCACTCCTTACCCTTGCCATAATTACAGGAGCGCTATGGGCAGAAAGCGCATGGGGTAGCTACTGGAGATGGGACCCCAAAGAGGTCTGGTCGCTCATAACATGGTTTATCTATGCCCTTGTCCTTCACGTCAGGCTCACTGCAGGCTGGAGGGGAAAGAGGGCAGCCATTCTGTCCATAATCGGATTTTTGGCAATACTTTTTACATTCTTTGGCGTTAATCTACTTTTAAAGAGTCTGCATGCATTCGCATGAAAATTCTCATTATAGGACTGAATCATAAGACAGCTAATGTTGAAACGAGAGAAAGGCTTGCCTTTAACGGGCCTAAGCTTGAAGAGGGAGTTTTTGGCTTAAAGAAAATCCCCGAGGTAAAAGAGGTTGTAGTACTGTCAACGTGCAACAGGGTGGAATTGTATACCTGTGTAAGCAACACGGCTTCAGCAATAGAGAATATTAAAAATTTCCTTTCAGGATTTCATAATATAGCAAGAAGCGATTTCGAGAAATCCCTTTATATTCACACCGATACCGATGCCATAAAGCATATATTCAGGGTCAGTTCGAGCCTTGATTCCATGGTTGTGGGAGAGCCGCAGATCCTCGGCCAGCTTAAAGACGCCTTTGACTTTGCCCTCAGCAAAAAGACGACCGGTGTCCTTCTGAATAAGTTAATGAAGAAGGCGATATCAACTGCAAAAAGGGTGAGGACAGAGACAAGAATTGCCGAAAATGCAGTATCCATAAGCTTTGCAGCAGTGGAGCTCGCAAAGAAGATATTCACGGATCTTTCAGGAAAGTCATTCATGCTCTTAGGTGCAGGAGAAATGGCAGAGCTTGCAGCACGCCATCTCGTAAACAACGGCGTAACGGATGTGAAAGTGGCAAACAGGACATACGAGCGCGGATGCGAACTGGCAAAAGAGTTTAACGGAAAAGCGGTAAAATTTGAAGAATTCTTAAATGAATTGATACACACCGATATAGTCATCTGTTCAACAGGCGCATCGACCTATGTCCTTTTAAAGGATCATATGCAAAAGGTAATGAAGAAAAGAAAGCAAAAGCCGGTTTTCATAATCGATATTTCTGTGCCGAGAAATATAGACCCTGAGATAAATAAAATAGACAACGTATACCTCTATGACGTGGATGACCTTCAGGATGTAGTGGACACCAATATCCTCGAGAGGAAAAAAGAGGCTGAAAAGGCAGAAAAGATAATAGATGAGGATGTCGAGAAATTCACAAAGTGGATGTCATCCCTCGATTCGGTCCCGACTATTGTGGCTTTAAGGCAGAAGGCAGAAGAGATCAAAAATGAAGAAATGGAGAAATTCAGAAATAAATTCCCTGATTTAGACGATGAAAAAGTAAAGGCTGTGGAATATATGGCAACAGCCATAATCAATAAACTCATACATCCTCCAACAGCAGCGCTTAGAGAAGACACAGAGGACAGGGATGAACTGATAGCCATGATAAAAAAATTGTATGGGATAAATGGAGATGAAAATGAAGAATAAAATCGTTATAGGCACTCGTGGCAGCAAGCTCGCGCTATGGCAGGCTGAATGGATTAAGTCTGAACTAAAAAAATTAAATCCCGACTTAGAGATTGAACTTAATAAAATCAAGACCACTGGCGACAAGATTTTGGATGTGCCGCTCGCAAAAGTAGGCGGGAAAGGGCTTTTCGTAAAGGAGATAGAAGAAGCGCTCTTAAAAGGTGAGGCAGATATAGCTGTTCACAGTATGAAGGATGTGCCCACAGATTTTCCTGAAGGATTGCATCTCGCAGTAATAACAAAAAGAGAAGACCCGAGGGATGCATTCCTATCACGAATTTCAAATTTCAAATTTCAAATTCCAAATTTTAGAGACCTGCCGCAGGGTGCAACTATCGGCACAAGCAGTCTCAGGCGTTCATGTCAGTTGCTCAGTATAAGGCCTGATTTAAAGATCGAGCAATTGAGGGGCAATCTCGATACAAGGTTGAGAAAGCTGGATGAAGGACAGTTTGACGCGATAATCCTCGCTGCTGCAGGTGTTAAGAGACTCGGATGGTCAGAGAGGATTACAGAAGTCCTTCCACCTGAAATAAGCCTTCCTGCCATAGGCCAGGGAGCAGTTGGAATTGAATGCAGGATTAAGGATGAATTCATAAATAATCTAATCGCACCTTTGAATCATCTCGAAACTTCCATTTGTGTAAGGGCAGAGAGGGCGTTCTTAAAGAAACTCGAAGGCGGATGTCAGGTGCCAATCGCAGCATATGCAAGATTGATCGATGGCAGAGTTGTAATGGACGGGCTTGTAGGAAGCGTTTCAGGAGACAGGATTGTAGAAGGCCGTATAGAAGGCACACCGAATGATGCAGAAAACCTCGGAATCAAGCTGGCAAAAGACCTCCTTTCAAGAGGTGCAAAAGAGATACTGGACGAGGTCTACGGCAGGTGAAAAAAGGCAAGGTCTATCTCATAGGCGCAGGCCCTGGTGATGTAGGGCTTTTGACAGTAAAAGGCCTGAAATGCCTTCAGAAGGCCGAGGCTGTCGTATATGATTTTCATCTCAACGCCCAGATATTGAATTACATCAATCACGATGCCGAATTCATATATGCAGGCAAAAGGGGTGGACATCACGCAATGACGCAGGATGAGATAAATCAGGCGCTTGTTAATAAGGCAAATGAAGGCAAAATCGTATGCAGATTAAAGGGCGGCGATCCCTTTGTATTCGGCAGGGGCGGTGAAGAAGCAGAGGTTCTTGTAAATGAGGGTATAGAGTTTGAGGTAATACCCGGTGTCAGTTCTTCCATTGCTGCACCTGCATATGCAGGCATTCCATTAACGCATAGGAAATATTCTTCATCCTTTGCAGTTATTACAGGCAACGAAGACATAACAAAACCTGAAAGCTCCATAGACTGGTCGAAGTTCGCAAATGGCTTTGATACCCTCGTTTTTTTAATGGGTGTTAAAAATATCGGTGCTATAACATCAAAACTTATAGAGCATGGAAAATCCCCTGATACTCCTGTAGCAGTTGTGAGATGGGGCACAAGGCCTGACCAGAAAACAGTGGTCAGCACCCTGAAAGACATAGCAGGGCTTGTTAAGGAAGAGAATATCAAGCCCCCTGCTGTAATGGTTGTGGGAAATGTGGTCAAATTGAGGGACACATTGAAATGGTATGAAAACAAGCCCCTCTTCGGCCAGAGGATTTTGATCACAAGGGAATATACAAAGGATTATGAGCCTCTTGAAGATTTAGGGGCAGAGATATTCGAGTTTCCAACCATAGAGACAGTACCGCCGGAAAGCTACAAGGAACTGGATGAGTCGATAGACAAAATAGAGACCTACAACTGGATTATATTCACAAGCGCAAATGGATTTAAATATTTCATGCAGAGGCTTCTCGATAAAGAGAGAGACATTAGAGATTTAAAGGGCGTCAGGATATGCGCTATCGGAACAAAGACTGCAGAAACGATAAAAAACTACGGTGTCAAAGTGGATTTAATTCCTGAAGAATTCACTGCAGAAGGACTAATAGAAGCCTTCAGTCAACAGTCAACAGTCAACAGTCTGAAAGAAATGAAATTCCTTCTTCCGAGGGCAGAGGTTGCAAGGGAAGTATTCCCGCAGAAGGTGAGAGAGCTTGGCGGAGAGATAGACACTCCTGCTGCATATCGTGCAATCAAGCCTGAAAAGCACGGCAAAAGATTAAAGAGATTTTTAAAAGAGGGAAGAATTTCTGTGGCGACATTTACAAGCGCTGCTACCTTCAATAATTTCGTGGATATAATGGGCGAGGATGCAATAGAGATATTAAAAGATGTAACCATAGCCGTTATAGGCCCTGTTACGGCAAAGGCCATAGAAAAGGCAGGATTAAAGGTCTCCATAACGCCGAAAGAGGCCACCATAAAGGCAATGGTCGATGAGATAATCAAATGGGCTACTAAATCGTAGTCGCAATTAATCTGAATTTTTATTGCATTCCAAAATATAAGGACAGGACTTTACCCATCCTGCCCTTTTATGATATTTTAATAGAAATATCTTACACTGCCTCGTGCACTGTGGGATATCTCTGAACAGCAGGTATTTTGGAGAATATAGGCCAGCAGGAAGTGTAATGCTTCTGCTGGTATTATTTTTTTTACGAACACAGAAGAATGTATTATTATGGTAAAAACGAGATATGAAAAACGTAAAAAGGAG